>JBAVWD010000494.1:0-4228 GCA_049697655.1 Anaerolineae bacterium
GAGGAGACCACCTTGCAGCGATATCTGGCCCAGCACCCTGAGCGCAGGGACGAATTCGTGACCGTCTCCGGGGAGGAAGTGCAGCGTCTATACACACCGTTAGACGTAGCCGATCTCGAGTACTCGAAGGACCTGGGCATGCCCGGCGAGTACCCCTTCACCAGGGGCGTCCATCCCACCATGTACCGTGGTCGGCCATGGACGATGCGTATGTTCGCCGGGTACGGCACCGCCGAGGAGACCAACGCCCGTTTCAAGTATCTTAGGGAACACGGTGAGACCGGCCTCTCCGTAGCCTTCGACTACCCCACCCTCTACGGCTACGACTCGGACGACCCGGAGGCCATCGGCGAGTTCGGGAAATGTGGGGTGGCCATCTCCTCCATGAGGGACATGGAGATCCTTTTCGACGGCATCCCCCTGGGCGAGGTCACCACCTCCATGACCATCAACGGGCCCGCCGCCGTCATCTGGGCCATGTACATCGGCGCGGCTGAGAAGCAGGGTTATCGACTGGAGCAACTGGGTGGCACCATTCAGAACGATATCCTAAAGGAATACATCGCCCAGAAATCCTGGATCTTCCCGCCCCAACCTTCGATGCGCCTCATCGTGGACACTTTCGAGTTCGGCTCGCAATACCTCCCCCGCTGGAACACCATCTCTATCAGTGGCTACCACATCCGAGAGGCAGGCGCCACTGCTGTCCAGGAACTGGCCTTCACTCTAGCGGACGGCCTGGCCTACGTGCAAGCTGCCATCGAGCGCGGGCTAGACGTGGATGAGTTTGCGCCGCGTCTCTCTTTCTTCTTCAACGCGCACAACGACTTCTTTGAGGAGATTGCCAAGTACCGGGCAGCCCGTCGCATCTGGGCCCGAGAGATGCGCGATCAGTTCAGGGCCAGGGACCCGCGGTCGTGGTGGTTGCGCTTCCATACTCAGACCGCGGGCGTCACCCTTACGGCCCAGCAGCCCGAGAACAATATAGCTCGAGTCGCCATCCAGGCCCTGGCCGCTATCCTGGGGGGCACCCAGTCCCTCCACACCAACTCTATGGACGAGGCCCTCGCCCTACCCAGCGCGCTCGCGGCTCGCATCGCGCTCCGCACCCAGCAAATCATCGACCACGAGAGCGGCGTCGCCAACTCTGTCGACCCGCTGGGGGGGAGTTTTCTGGTGGAGAGTTTCACCAACCGCATGGAAGAGGAGACCTACGAGATCTTCGACCAGATCGACGAGTTCGGCGGCGTGGTACCCGCCATCGAAGCCGGCTACTTCCAAACGGAGATTGCCCAGAGCGCGTATCGATACCAGCGGGAGATAGACACTAAGCAGCGCATCGTCGTAGGCGTCAACGACTACCGACTCGACGAGCGGATGAGCATCCCGTTACTGCGGCTGGACCCTGAGGGATACGAGCGACAGGTGAATCGGCTCAACGGACTCAAGGACCAACGCGACAACGAGGACGTGCAGAGGCGACTCGATGCACTTCGCCAGGCGGCCAAGGGCACGGAGAACCTCATGCCGTATATCCTCGATGCCGTGCGTGCCTATGCCACCCTCGGTGAGACTTGCGGTGTGTTGAGAGAGGTCTTCGGCGAGTACAGAGAGCCGGTGATCATCTGATCGCGCGGCGAGCCCTCAGGCCCGTTGCTCCAGCGCGCACACGCGCAGCTGGCCCGAGTCCATCACTCTCACAATCCCGTTACTGCGGTCCGCTTGCCCATGACAGCCAGGTGGACTACTATTCTCGACACTCGCGGCCCAGTGCACCCAGGGTCACCTCAGGCTGGGCATGACTTCACGTCTGCGGTAATACACCTGACCCGTGTCTGTTGCTCCATGGAGGAGACACCTTCGAGGGCCCGGGACTGACTAGTGAAGACAGTGTGGCTTAGAAAGGAATCGATGCCATGAAAACCAAGAACTTCACGATATTGCACTCCAACGACATGCATGGAGACTTCCTGGCGGAGGTCGCGGGCGCTGAAGGCAACCTGATCGGAGGCCTGGCCCTGCTCTCGGGCTACATCAACCGCGTCAGGCGGGAAGAAGAAAACGTGCTCTATGTTATCGCCGGGGACATGCTCCAGGGCTCCATCATCGACGCAGAGTACAGGGGCATTTCCACCATCGAGATCATGAACTACCTGGCCCCAGACGTGGTCACCCTCGGCAACCACGAAGTGGACTACGGGCTGCCTCACCTGCTATTCTTGGAAAAGATGGCCAACTTCCCCATCGTCAACGCCAATCTCTACATCAGCAAGTACAACCGCAGGTTGATGCAGCCCTACGTCATCCTCAACGTCGCCGGGTTCGACATCATGTTCATCGGCATCACCACCGAGAGCATCCTTCAGTCGTTGAAGATGGATGAGCAGATCGCCACCTTCATCACCCTGGAAGAAGCAAGCCGGGAAGTGGGCAAGATCTGCAACGCATACAAGGACGAGGACATCGACCTCACGGTTCTCCTCACCCACATCGGTTTCGAATCCGACCAGGAACTCGCTGCCTTGTTGAGGCCAGAGTGGGGCGTGGACATGATCATCGGCGGCCATTCACACACCATTCTAGAGCAACCAGCCAAGGTCAACGACATTCTCATCGCTCAGGCGGGCGTGGGAACCGATCAGATCGGGCGCTTCGATATTGTCGTCGATGACGATACCAACTGTATCGTGGAGTGGAAGTGGCAACTCATCCCCGTCGACAGCGCCATCGCCGAGCCAGACCAAGAACTCACGAAGTTCATCGACTCCTTCAAGGAAGAGGTAGACAGGAAGTACAACACCGTGGTCTGCCGGTTTGCTCGCAAGCTAACCCATCCGCGGCGGGAGGAGGAGACGGCTCTCGGCAACCTCTTCGCCGACATCCTGGCTCGAAGAGGCCAGGTCGATGTCATGTTCCTGGGCAGCGGCTCCATCCGTGGAAAAGAACTTGGCCCCCTGGTCACGCTGGGCGACTTCAGGAGCGTCTTTGCCTTCGATGACAGCCTGTACAAGTTCACCATCACTGGCGCCCAGCTCAGACACGCTTTCGCTCACGTCATGCGGCCCGAGAACAGGGACGGCGAGGGCGAGTGCTATCAAGTCAACCAGGGAGTGAAAGCCATCTACTCAGATACTTCCAAGGTGCTGGAGTATCTCGCCGTCCGAGAAAACCCCGTGGACGACAGCGCCCAGTACACCATAGGCTTGCAGGGCTTTCACTACTCCAATTCCGGGCCCAACCTGGGCCTGACCAACGAGGAGTTGACGGCAATCAACCCACCCCAGGTCGTCGCTACGTCGGCTCGCGACGTCCTGGAGGAGTACCTGAGAGGCAACCAGAACCTCAAGAGTGAGGTAGAGGGGAGACTTGTTTTCAAAGCCACGCCGTGACCTTGTTGAGGGGGACTCGGCGCGGTAAGCTTAGCTTCCCTTTGCCACGATGGCGATTCTGCGATGGGCTAGAGCGGTGCCATGAGTGACTTTCGAGCCACTGACAACTCACAGAGGAGAAGGGTTTCGCCCGGGTGAATGCGCGGCCCGTAGACCATAGTGGGTCGCCGGCGCTTCGTAGACAGCTTCCTGGACGCTATGCTGTGGTGGGCTAGGGGCAACGACTAGCGCCGAGGAAATCCAATACCAGTCCATTGAACTCCTCTGGCCGCTCCACCTGAGGTATGTGACCACAGCGCTCCATGATGCGCACTTCGGAGTTGGGGATCAGGTCCCTGGCCCGGTAGGCATGGGCCACGGGGACCGCCGCATCGTGACGCCCCAAAACAATGAGGGTCGGGATGTCTATCGCAGCAACTTCCCGACGGAAGTCGCCCAGCATCTCCTCGCGCTGGCCCCGCAGACTGACGCCCATCCTGGCGACCCTCATGGTGCTCTCTCTCACCCCTGGCGTTCTCAACACAGTGGCCGCGGCGGCTAGCCACTCGTCCTCCACGGAGCGCGAGTTGCTAAAGACCCATCTCTTCAGCGAGGGAAAGGCCCTCTGATACACTCTGAACATCAGGTTTCCCAGGAGGGGAACCGACCACAGGCGGAGAAAGAGGCTCAGTTCCCTGCCGAACCCGGCGCTGCCTACTAGGATCAGCCTGCACACCCGCTCGGGGAACTGCGCCGCGGTCTGTGCGCACACGACTCCGCCCAGGGAGTTCCCCACCAGGCTTGCTCGTTCGATCTCCAAGGCGTCCATGAAGTGGGCCATGAAGGAAGCCGCGTACAAC
>JBAVWD010000495.1:0-10557 GCA_049697655.1 Anaerolineae bacterium
CCTCGGTATACTGCATTGTAGCGGAATGGGGCCAGCGAGTGCAACGAAGCGAATCAGCATGTGCCTGGCGGAATGGCGTAGGGCTAACGGAGTCCTTCTCCTCGGTTCGTGCCGGTGATGTGGAATCGGCCGGGATGCTTCCGGAGAACTCCATTCCCCCACTCCCACAACTCGCCACAACGCTTGCGGATGCTGTTTCGGGAACTGTCGGGCCCGTCCGCGCCGATCCAGTCGAACTGAACCTGCACCGCCGTGGGTTGCTTCAATGGGCTGCACCTAGTCGCAGACCCTCTGCCTATTCCGCGGGCCCCTTGTCTTCTCTAGAGATATGAGTTGGATGGATGGTGAACCCTTCGTTACCAGTCCTGACTCCATGGTCATGGTGGAACTCGGCACGGGCGAACCGGGGCTCAGCTTCGACTTCGCCGTGGGCGACAAGGTTGCCGTCGTGGGAAGGAAAGCGTGGGAGGTTTTCCGCACCCCAGAAGGTCTCGCTGTACTCGCGCCGCGGCACTGTGGATTCGATATCGACTACGTCCCCATCGAGGACAAAGTGAGAGAGCTGAATCTTTGAGTATGGGGTCCAAGGCAGCCAGGTCATCGGCAGCATGAGTGGGCGCATGGCTCTGGATGCCTTTGAATGGAGGAGACGCATCGGCAAAAGCCGACGGGAACCGATCGTTCGGCTGAGCCGTGCGCTCCGGCGCAGATTTGGACTTCAGTGTGGTCACGTGTTGCGCGACTCAACAACATTATCTACGGAGGTCGCAATGGGCAGCGTGCAATTGCAGACTTGGCAGCACTGTGAGGACTTCATACGAGGCTGCGTATTCATGGGAACCGGCGGCGGAGGTGACCCGGAATGGGGCGAGAGAATGCTTAGGCCGGCCCTCGATGAGGGGTTGACCATCGGGTGGGTGGATGCCGACGACATACCAGACGACGTATGGACAGCGACGCCCTACGGGATGGGATCTATCGCCCCTCTCGCCCAGGAAACGCTCGACAAGATCGAGGAGATGGGTCTGGAGGACAAACTGGGTGACACCTCGATGGAAGAGGCTGTCAAAGAGCTGGGCAATTACCTGGGCCAGCCCATTGGGTGCCTAGTGTGTGCGGACTTGGGGGGAGGGAACTCAGCAGCGCCGCTGGTAACCGGCGCGCGCATGGGCATCCCTGTGGTTGACGGAGATTACGCGGGCCGCGCGGTCCCCGACGAAGTCCAAGGCACGCCCTTCATCCATGGTAAGCACAGTTGGCCGGTGGCCAATGTTGACCGATGGGGCAATATCGCCATCATCAAGTACACGGTCAACTCCTATATGACGGAACGGCTCGGCAAGATGCTGGCGGTTGCGGCCTTCGGGATCACCACCCAGGCTGGCACACCCCTGCCCGCCGGGGAAATGAAAGAGGTGCTAGTTCATGGCACCCTCACCAAGTGCCTTGCCCTCGGGCGAGCGATCCGCGAGGCGCGGGAGAAAGGTGATGATCCCCTTGACGCGGCGCTGCAGGTCACCGGAGGCTGGCGTCTCTTTGAGGGTGTTGTCTCCGGCAAGGAGTGGGAGGACCGAGATGGCTACATGTTCGGTACCACGCACGTCAAGGGGACGGGAGACTTCCGGGGGCAAACCCTGGACGTGTGGTTCAAGAACGAAAACCACGTCTCGTGGCTGAACGGACAGCCGTGGGTTTGCAGCCCTGACCTGGTCGTTCTGGCGCGCCCGGAAAGCGGAGAGGGGATCACCAACACGCAGATCAAAGAAGGTGACGCGGTGGTGGCGGTAGGTGTGAAGGGGCTGGAGGTCTTCCGCACGACATTTGGCCTCGACCGAGCGTCCGGTCCGCGCTACTTTGGTTTCGACATCGACTACGTTCCCATCGAAGAATTGATGAAGACCAGACAGTAAGTGCACGACCCCGCGAGGGTTGGCGAAGAGCTGTGGCCTGCCTTTCTTCGGGCATTGGTGGCGTCACCAGCGGTCGCCCGCTGACAAGGCTAACGTATGCCTCGACAAGGGTCTGCGGTGCAGAGCGGGGCGCTTCCGGTGCGAGCTCGCCTTGCTCACCGCACTCCCGCTCAGATACAGGTCATAAGATGCTGTTCTCGTAACTAGGAGGAAACGAGAAATGAAGATCCGAGTAATAGAACCGGTCATTTCCAAGACGCTGGAGGGAACATCGCTGGAGGAGTTGTCACCCATGGCGCGCCCTGATACTGAGCTGAGTGTGGTCTCGATAGACAAGGGGCCAGCCTCCATCGAATCGACCTACGAGGCAGCCCTGGCGGCGCCCCACGTAGTGGCCAAGATCGTAGAGGCAGAGAGAGATGGCGTGGACGCCGTGATCTCCAACTGCATGGACGATCCTGGCGTGGAAGCCGCCCGCGAAATGGTGTCCATTCCTGTCATCGGGCCTTGCGAGACTTCCATGCACATAGCATCGATGCTCGGGCACAGGTTCTCGGTGATCGGCGTTCTCGAGGCCGACGACCGGCCTTTCCACGACCACGCCAGAAAGGCTGGCTTGGAGGGGAAACTAGCCTCGGTGAGGGCCGTCAACATACCAGTGCTGGAGCTGGAGGATCGCAACAGGGCGGTTAGTGCCCTGGTGGAGCAATCGGTGAAGGCAGTGAGAGAGGACGGCGCTCACGTGATCATCTTTGGGTGCACCGGCATGGCCGGCATGGCGCGTGACGTGGAAGAGGGCCTGAGGCAGCAAGGCATTACCGATGTGCCGGTCATCGATCCCGCGAAACTCGCCTTCAAGATTGCGGAGGCCCTGGCAGATATGGGGCTCTCTCACAGCAAAAGGACCTATCCCACTCCGCCACAGAAGGAGATAGTCGGCTACTGAGGGTGGGATGCGCGGCAGTCCGGGCTCTCGACGTGGCACTTGAAGGAAAGGACAAGGCTAGCATGAAGATCCGAGTGGTCATACCCAGTATCACCAAGGAGTTCGAGGCTCTGGGCCTCGAGCAGTACTCACCGGGCGCCCGGCCGGGCACGGAGATCAGCGTGACTCTCTTGGATAATGGACCAGCGTCCATCGAGTCACGCTACGAAGAAGCCGTGGCTGTGCCGGACATAGTGAGCAAGGTCATGGCGGCCGAGAAAGACGGCGTCGATGCTGTAATCATCGACTGTATGGCCGATCCGGGCCTTGACGCGGCCCGCGAAATGGTTACCATACCTGTGGTGGGTCCGGCCGAGACGGCAATGCACCTCGCCTCAATGCTCGGGCACAGGTTCTCGGTGATCACCATCCTGGACCAGGTGGCCCCTATGTTCGATCGCCATGCGGCCAAGATGGGACTGGTGGAGCGGCTGGCATCGGTCCGGGCTGTCAACATTCCGGTGCTGGAGCTGGACGACAGCGAGAGGGTAGTCAAGGCTCTGATAGAGCAGTCGGTCAAAGCGGTGAGAGAGGACGGAGCTCACGTCATCATCTTTGGCTGCACCGGCATGATCGGCCTGGCTGGAGAGGTAAAGAAGGGCCTGGTGGAGCAGGGTATCGTTGATGTCCCGGTAATCGACCCAGGCATCCTGGCGGTGAAAGTCGCTGAGGCTCTCGCCGACCTGGGGCTTTCCCACAGCAAGAGGACCTATCCCACTCCCCCAGAGAAGTTGATTGTGGGATACTGACCCTCTACGGCCTCGTGCATCTGGCCACGCTCCAACCGAAGTGGATACGCTCCCGGTCTTGGCGCTTGGGTCGGCAGAGGGGAGAGGCGCTACTGACTAGAGTAAGTGATTCACAGGTCAAGCCGGAATCGCGCAGCATCTCAGGGCCTCCCCACTGCGGCCGAGTCGCGCGCACGATCTAGCTTCCGCATGAGGAGAGCGTTGATGAAGAGAATCAGTCTATTGGGCATCTGTGGCAGCCCAAGAGAACGAGGCAACAGCCGATACCTGCTGGAGCGCGCGCTCGCGGCGGCCAATGGTGTTGGCGCCGGGTGGGTGGAGAGTAACCTCCACTCCATTGCGGGGAAAGAGCTTGGCCCTTGTGTGTCGTGCTTTCGTTGCGAGGAGCTGGGCGATTGTGCGATAAGGGACGATTTCCAGGAGTTGCGTGACGCATGGATGGCGGCAGACGCCATCATCTACTTGGTGCCCGTCTACCACATGGGCATCCCAGGGCAACTGAAGTGTTTCATAGACAGGCTGGGGAATAGTCAATGTGTCGAAGAAGGGAACGGCGTCTCCAAGCTCCTCAAGGTTATGGGTGTTGTGGTGCAGGGAGACTGCATCTTCTCGGGCCAGGAACAGGTGATGACCGCGTTGATCAACCACGCCGTGCTCATGGGCTGCATCCCCGTTGCAGGTGACCCGTGGCAGTCTTACTTGGGGGCAGCTGGCTGGACTCGCAAAGAGCTGGGCAAGGACAGCCTGCGCCGCCTGTACGAAAGCGGAGAAGAGGACGCGCAGATAGCCGTGGCTGCGGCGGAGAGCCTGGGTAAGCGGGTCGTGGAGATGGCACTGCTCCTCAAAGCTGGTGGAGCAGCATGCCGCGACATGCTGGCCACGGGCGGCGCCTATGACGCCTTTCTCGGACGCCTAAGATCCGAAGATCAAGGTCCCGGCTGAGGGTACCACCGTTCGCTGCTCTTGGGAAGAACTGAAATCGGCGTGAACCTGACATGAACAGTGGAGAGTTCGTCCCTGAGCGCCAGCGCAGGATCGGTCGCGGAGCGATATCCCCTAGAACCTGTCAGCGATTGACTCGGTCCACGTCAGTGCCAGCTGGTCCAGTCTGGCTGGGAAACCCTCTTCGTCCATGGGGCCGAACCGCTCATGGTCAATGATCCCTTTGATCTCCTTCAGGGAGTCATCCAGCATGCCCCGCTCTTCCATCATATCCAGCAGTCGACCAGCAGCTTCCACAAGACGAGCCGCACCGTAGCTCTTTGGCTCGTCCACCAGGCCATGGGCACTGGTGAGCATGAACCCGATAAGAAGTAGTAGCTCGCCTGTCAGATCCTCAGTGGTCACGATTCGATCCCACCTCCTCGAAGTAGCACACCTCGCTCAAAGGGCGAAGCGCCGGTGCTGCAGGCTGGCTGACGGGGTATCCCAAGGCGACAAGCAGCTTCAGCTGCAGATGGGGGGGCAGCGATACGATCGACGCGAGCGATGAGGGGTGGAACGAGCCAATCGCACATGCGCCCAGTCCCTTGTCGTGAGCCGCCAAGAGCAGATTCTGCATGGCCGCTCCCAGAGTCAAGTGCACCATGTCGTACTCGCTAGTGCCCGGCTCCGCGTCTCCCGATCGTCGATCCAAACAGAGGAGGATGACGGCGGCCGCTCGACCTGCTATCCCTGGGGCTGCCGCACGCAGCCTCTTGAGCCTTCCCTGCTCCCTGATGATGACGAAGGTCCAGGGTTGATTATTACTTCCACTCGGGGCTCTGGCCGCGGCCTCGACCAACTCCTTCAGTTGCTCATCAGGAATCGGCTCAGCAGTCCACTGGCGCACGCTTCTGCGGGTGCGCAACGCCTCCAGCAGTTCCATACTTACGACCTCCTTGAGTGCCAGTATTGAAGTATCCAGTCGGCAAGATTAGCCACGTCCCAGAGCAGCGGCCAGTCCACCTTCTAGGGCGCTTCCCAAACTGGTGATGTCAGCTCCCGGGTCCGCAGTCTCCGTGTCCTGAACGCCAGAGATACGGGGGCCGAGGTGTCCCAATCACCGCCCTCCTTCATGAGTGGATGGGCCGGGGGGCAAGGGACCTCTGCGCTCGGAAGGACGTGCATAAGTTGCCAGCGGGCGATTTGGCGAGGAGGCGTCCAGCACCGCAGGCGAATCTGTCGCCTTCGCGGGCACGATCCGGTTTCTGGCACTTCGATGTACGCAGGCGACTGGACTCATCACTGGCTGACACTGGGGCTGATGTTTCGTCACAGGTGACAGGTTACCAGGTGGCCGTTTCCCACATCCACCAATTGCGGCTCTTCATGGCTGCACGAGTCGCTCGCTCTAGGGCAACGGGGATGGAACACGCACCCAGGAGGTGGGTTTGCCGGGTCGGGCACACCTCCGCTCAGCATGACCCGTTGCTGTCGCAGCTCCCGATCCAGCGAAGGTGTTGCTGACATCAGCGCCTGAGTGTAGGGATGCAGAGGGTTGTCGAAGACCTCATCCGCACCGGCGTATTCGATGATCTTGCCCAGGTACGTCACGGCGATGGTGTCACTCAGGTAGTGCACCAACGTCAGATTGTGGGAGATGAAGAGATACGTCAGTTCCAGCTCACGCTGGAGTTGCATCAGTTGAGCGATGACCTGTGCTTGCACGGAGACATCAAGAGCCGCGGTGGGCTCGTCCAATACCAGAAACTTGGGATTGAGGGCCAACGCGCGGGCGACCGCGATACGCTGCAATTGTCCGCCAGAGAATTCGTGGGGATAGCGATAGATGTGATCGCCGGACATGCCTACCCGTTCGAGCAGCTCAACAACCCTATCGCGGATCTGCCCGTGGCTCAGAGAGGTGTGTGTTTGAAGCGGCTCACCGACAATGCCCAGTACGCTCATCCGAGGATCCAAAGAGGAGTAGGGGTTCTGAAACACGATCTGCATGTCACGGCGCAGCCTTCTCAGCCGGCTGCCCGACAACCCTAGCACGTTCGTGCCCTCGAAGTATACCTCCCCGCTTGTGGGCTCGACTAGACGCAGCAGGCAACGTCCAATCGTGGTCTTCCCGCAGCCGGACTCACCCACCAGGCCGAGAGTTCCTCTGCGCCGGATATCGAAAGACACGCCGTCCACCGCCCGCACGATGCGCGGCTTGCGCCGCAGGAATCCGGTTCGCTGGACGAAGTGTTTCACCAGGTTCTTGACTTGCACCTGCACGTCAGGCTGTGTGTCGATCTGCTCTTTCTCGCTCATCTTTCCTCAGAACCGTCATACAGGAAGCAGTAGACTGCATGCGCTGGCGTCACCGAGACCCTTGGCGGGGGCTGGGCGCAGGTCTCCATGGCATGCGGGCAGCGAGGGCCAAAAGCGCAGCCTTCAAGTGGCTGAAGACCGCTGGGCACCGTCCCAGGGATTGCCAGCAGGGGCTGGCCTCGGCTACTTCGTCGAGGGCTCGCCTGTAGCAGGGCACGTGTGTAGGGATGCTTGGCCTCGTACAGCACTTCATCTACCGGGCCAGATTCCACTACTTGGCCAGCATACAGGACAGCCACACGCCGGCACGTCTCAGCCACCACGGCGAGATCGTGGGTGATCATCAGTATCGCCACACCCTGGGTCTCCCTCAGCCTTCGAAGCAGGTCCAGAATCTGGGCTTGAACGGTGACGTCCAGATCCGTCGTGGGTTCGTCGGCGATGAGCAAGTCAGCACCACAGGACAAGGCAATGGCTATGCTTGCACGCTGCTTCATGCCCCCGCTCAGCTCGTGAGGATAGGTGTCCAGGATGCGCGCTGGATCAGGCAGTTCAACCACCTTTGAGAGCTCCAGCGCCCTGTCGCGCATCTCGCGCTTGTCGGCCTGCTGATGGCGTCGCATCACGGTTTCGAGTTGCTGGCCGATGGTGAACAGGGGGTTCAACGAGGCGGATGGATCCTGAAAGATCATCGCGATGCGCGCGCCTCTTATCTGCTGCATGTACGACTCGGGCTGCGTCAGCAGGTCCTCACCTCTGAATCGAATGCTGCCCGAAACAATCTCCCCACCACGCGGCACCAGCCTCAAGATGGCTAACCCCGTCATCGACTTCCCGCAGCCGGTCTCACCTACGAGGCCCAGCATGTCCCGCTCGTATATCTCCAGGTCTATGCCGTTGAGAGCGTGTACGATTCCCGCGTAGGTACGGAACTGGAGGCGCAGGTCCCGAATCTCCACCAGCGGCTGATCCATCTATCCGGTCCTCCTCGACTGGGGATCCAACAGATCTCGCACCCCATCGCCCAGCAGGTTGAAACACATGGCGATCAAAAGGATGGCTAGACCCGGAAAGATGGCGAACCATGGACCGTCGTTGAAGTACAGACGGGCGACGTTCAACATGTTGCCCCAATCGGGCTTGGGCAGTTGCACGCCGAGCCCGACGAAGCTCAACGCCGCCCCCATCAGAATGGCAGACCCGATATCCATGGTAGCCTGCACCAGCGCTGGCGTGAGGACGTTGGGTATGATGTGACGGCGGATGATGGTGAAGCCTGGCACCCCAAGGGCCCGAGACGCCTCGACAAAGGTTTGCTCTTTCAACGATACCGTCTGCGCCCTGGCCAGGCGCGTGTACCAAGGCCACCAGGTCAGGCTTATGGAGAGCATGGCGTTGAAGAAACTGGCCCCCAGCGCGGCACTGATGGTAATCGCCAACAGCAAGGCCGGAAACGAAAGGAAGATGTCGGTGATACGCATGATGGCCTGATCGATCCACCCACCGAAGTAGCCGGCGATGGCACCGAGGGGTGTCCCAATAAGCATGGCCAGGCCCACTACGAAGAGGCCAATGCTGAGGGAAGGTCGGCTACCGAGGAGGATACGCGACAATAAATCGCGACCCAGATCGTCGGTCCCCAGAGGGTGCGCGGAACTAGGCGGATCCAGCTTCTCCCCCAAGTTGGCCTTGCCCATCCCTTGGTCCGGATAGGGCGCCAGCCAAGGAGCGAAAATCGCCCCTGCGATAAAGATCATAATAATGACCAGACTGATCAGAGCCAAGCGATCCCGCCGCAAGGCACGCCACATCAGCCCATACTCCAGGAACCGGGCACTCCAAGCGCTTCGTGGCTGCCCTGGGGTTTCCTCTCGCTGAACGGTCATGATCTGGCCTCCTTGCCGCCGCTATTCCAAGATCACGCGAGGATCGATCATCGCCTGGAGGACGTCGACGAACAGGTTGCTCAAGACGTAGAATACGGTCACGACCAGGGCCACCGAAACCACTATCGGAAAGTCGATAGTCAGAATGGCGTTGACCAGGTAAGTTCCCAGCCCTGGCCAGAGGAAGACGATCTCCACCAACATGGCGCCGCTTATCTGCCAGACGAAGTTAAGGCTGAGCACCATCAGGGTGGGTACGATGGCGTTCTTGAGCGCGAGCTTGAAGTACACCGTGCGACGCGTAAGGCCTGCCGCCCAGGCGGCAGTGATGTACTTCTGCTGCAGTACCTCCACCATCGTCGCTCTGGTCATACGAATACTCAGCCCGATGCCGTAGGTCGCCAATGCTATGCTGGGCAAGATGAGGTGGCTCAATACGTCGCGGAACGCCGCCCAGTTGCCGGCCAGGGCTGTGTCCACCAGGTAGAAGCCCGTGATCTTATCGATCGGCGCAAGGATGGCAATCTCCCGGCTCACCCGACCACCTATGGGCAAGAGGCCGAGCTGACGCACGAACAGCAGTTGCATTAACAGGGCCAGCCAGAACACCGGCATGGAGACATTGACCACCGCAAACACGCGGCTGAAGTGATCGAGCCAGCCGTCTTTGAAGGCGGCAGAAAGCACACCCAACGGGATGCCAATCAGCACGGTGAAGATCATGCTGACGAACACCAGCTCCAGTGTGGCAGGCAGAAAGACCTTCAGATCGTCCACGATGGGCCGACGGCTCCGGACCGAGATCCCGAAATCACCCCGCAGGACTTCACCCATGTACCGCAGGTATTGCTCGTAGAGAGGCCGATCCAAACCGAGCTTGATTCGGGCCGCTTCGCGTGTTTCGGGTTTGGCCCGGGGCCCGACGTACAATGCCACGGGATCGGACGGCACAAGGCGGGCGATGACAAACGTTATGATCGAAACACCCACCAGGACCAAGACAGCGAGCAGCAGCCGTCGAATGACATACTCAGCTTTGGCCACGAATGTACCCCTTTTGGTCGAGAGTAGGGGCCGACCGCTCCACACCCCGGTCGGCCCCATTCTGTTGGTCGCGACGTCAGTCTAAGCCCTCACAGCACATCCAGCCCCATAACGGATAGGCCTATCGCGTCGTTGTCAGATCGTAGATGAAAACGGTTCCTGGATAGGCGGGGTTGTTCACAAACCCTTCGATGTCCGCGCTTATGGCGAAGGACTCGAGGACATCCATGACCCAGACCGCTGGACAATCCTCTACCAGGATCTTCTGCGCCTCCTGGAACATCTCCTCCGCAGCCTCACGATCAGTGCCAGTGAGCTCGTTGCCTTCGTCGATCATCTCGTCAAACTCAGGGTTACAGTAGTAACTGAGGTTGTAGAAAGTCTCTTCCTCGCAGTGGAACATGGAAAACAGCGGATCGTAGGGCGTCACGTACGTGGGCCACCACAGTTGAATGCTGATGTCCTGGGCGGTCTGCGGATCCTGTTTGGCATATTCCCACATCGCCGAATAGGTCATGCCCTGCGCCTCCAACTCGATGCCCACCTCACCAGCGGGGTACACCCAGAGTTCCGTGGGCCATGCGTGAGCTGTGGACCCTGACATATAGTTGAGCAACAGATGGAGAGGTTGTCCATCCTTGTCGCGGATGCCATCCCCGTCCGTATCCACCCAGCCCGCCTGATCCAGAAGCGCTCCTGCCTTCTCCGGGTCGTAGGAGTACTGGAAGCAGTCTTCACAG
>JBAVWD010000496.1:0-4990 GCA_049697655.1 Anaerolineae bacterium
GGATGGGGGTTGCCGCCATAGCGGGGGCCGTCTTGACCCTCATCTGGTACTTGCCCAACTTCGATCATACGGCGGAGCTCCCGCTGGGCCATCTGTTGGCGGCCGTTTCCTGGTTCCTGCTCGGCGGCCTGATCTACCTGCTCAAGCAACCAGGTGGTCGGGGATGGAATGTGGCAGCGAGCCTGTGGTTGTGCCTTGTGGTGGCGGGTTCGTGGTACCTGCCCAGGATCGACTTTGTGAGCCATGCCTTCCTCATCGCCTGGGGGAGGCCGCAACGTCAGAGCTGGGCCTTCGGCTACTATCTGGACCACCTGACAAACGAGCACCTGTCGCTAGTCTACATGGTGCTTGTGGTGCTGGCGAGCATTGGCCTCCTTGCCCTTGCCTGGAGGGCTCTGAGGCGGGGCGGGGCATGGCAGCAGATTTTCAGGAGTGACTTCCTGTTACTGTTTCTGTGGATCGTCGTGCCATACCTGGTCTTCTCCTTTCGACCCAGTTCCAAGCATTCCCGCTTCATCATGCCCATACTGCCGGCGCTGGGAGTGCTCGTGGCCTATGGCCTGACCAGGATTCGGTTCAAGAAGGCGCGTCTGGCCAGCGTGGCCCTGGTGGTGGTGCTGGGCACAACACAGTGGCTGGCCCTCTCCTTCGATGGGCTGCAGTGGGTGCGTGACGATGCCGTTGTGGGACCGGTGAACGTCTTTGCCCACATGTTCGAGAACCAACTGCCCAATTGGGGCGACACCGACAGAAGGTTCTGGGTAGTCCCCGACATCTTGCAGTACTTGTCTGGCCAAGCTGAGGCACGCGGCCAGCCGGTGGAATTGGCCCTCCTGGTGAATACGCGTCAGGTGCACGATGAGCACTTCTTGTATCTCATCTACACTGAATATCCGGACGTGAGGTTGCGGGAGTTGGCCCAAAACTGGACGGGCAGGCCGGCGTATCCCCAACTCTTCGAGGTGGACTACGTGGCCGTGCCCAGTGCCAATCCCGATCATAAGCTGGATGCCGAGTCTCTGGAGGTGGTGGAGATGCTCTTGCAGCGGCCTCCGGCGCTCTTCCGGGAAGCCTTTCGCCCGGTGAAGGAGTACCCGTTGCCCGACGGCAACACTATCTACCTGTATGAGAGGATGTATCAACTGCCCCAAGGCTACGAGGCCGAGCAGTACGAAACTCTGGGACACGAGTTGGAGGGTCTTGTCGGAGATGGTGATACCCTTGTCCTGCATCCCCCGCACCAGGTCGCACTGCTAGGTCGGTACTATGAGGGCCGCCCACACCTGCTGCTGCTCGATGAGTCGCAGAGCGTCGATGAGGCCGCCCTCGTCCAGACAGTGCAGGGGGCGATCGCTGAGCGTGAGCGGGTGGCCACGGTCTTCGAAAGCGGTCAAGGCGACGAGAAACAGTCCATCGTGGGCCGGCGGCTGAGTGAGAATTGCTTCCCGGCCACCAATGCCTGGTATGGTCCCGCGCAACTAACTTTGTACTCCTGCTTGCCCGGCGCTGCGGACGATGGTTTGAGCGGCACGCCGGTAGCCGACTTCGGTGGACAGATATCCCTGCTCGGCCATAGCCCTGTTCCCGAGAAGATCGTGGCAGGCGAAATCCTGCCGCTGACGTTCGTGTGGCAGGCTGACGCCGAGCTCTCCAGGGACTACAAGGTCTTCGTCCATCTGGTCGATGGTGAGGGGCGCATCGTAGCCCAGAGAGACAGCGAACCGGTGGGGGGTTGGCGGCCGACAACAAGTTGGCACGTCGGGGAGTCCATTCGCGACAACCATGGTCTTCTGATACCGGAGAGTGTGCTGGCGGGAGAGTATGAACTCATCGCCGGACTGTATGACGCGGAAGGCGACCGCTTGCCGTTACGGGACGCCAGGGGACAGGTGGTAGGGGGTATCCTGTCTTTGGGGACTGTCCAGGTTATTGCCCCCTGCCATTGTGAGATCACACAGGATGCCACGGAACGCCTGAAGTACGAAGAGGCCGCGACCGATGAATTGGCGCCGGAAGACGAGTGATCCCAGGTTGACGGCCGCTCTGATATGGGCGGCCATTCTCCTGTACATCGCCTTCTTCAGCTATGTCACCGTGCTGAAGCACGAGGCCTTCGAGACCACGGCTTTCGATCTGGGCAACATGGACCAGGCCGTGTGGAACAGCCTCCGCGGCAGGTTCCTCCCCTTCACCAACTGGGGAGAGGAGGGCACGCGTCTGGCATATCACGTCGATCCCATCTTGATTCTGATCTCGCCCCTCTATCTTCTCTACAGCGATCCTCGCACGCTGCTGGTGTTCCAGACGGTAGTTGTCGCCCTGGGGGCGTGGCCCATCTATCTGCTGTCCCGTGAGAAGCTGGGAACCAGCCTCTGCACGGTGGTCTTTCCGCTGTCCTATCTGCTCTTTCCGGCCCTCCAGGCGGCGAACATGTTTGATTTCCATCCTACTACGTTGGTGGCCGGCCTTCTTCCCTGCTCATTCTACTTCCTGGAAAAGCGGAGATTTGCACTGTTCTTTCTGTTCGCGGTGCTGGTCATGTCCTGCAAGGAGGAGATGTCCCTCTTAGTGGTAATGCTGGGGCTGTACGCCCTCTTCTTGCAGAGTAATCGGCGGGTCGGGACCGCTGCCATGGCCCTGGGTATCGTCTGGTTCGTCGGCGCTGTCTTCGTTGTCATTCCCCACTACAACCCAGAAGGCCGGTCTCCCTATCTGGGTGCCTACAGCCACCTGGGTCAGGGACCGCTAGGCATCATCCGGACAGCGATCACCGACCCCTTGGCGGTTGCGCAGACGCTCTTCACCAAGGAGAAACTCGTCTACCTTAGGGACCTCTTCGCGCCAGCGGGCTTCGTGTCCGTGCTGGGCCTGCAGGTGCTGTTCCTTCTTCTGCCGAGCCTGGGCATCATCCTCCTCAGCTGGGATCCGCAGGTGTACACCCTGGAGAAGTTCCATTACGCTGCTCCTCTGGTCCCCGTGGTTGTCCTCTCAGCGGTGTATGGTACCGCTTTCCTCGCTCGGAGATTAGACGCCAAATGGCACGTTCCCAAAGCGCGTTCTGTCTGCATGGTGGCAGGATACGTGCTCTTGTGCACCCTCCTCTATCATCGGGCCAGGGGTTTCACTCCATGGGGCGGCAACTACACGCTGCCTGTGGTCAGCGACCATGATCGTCAGGCAGCAGGACTGATCGCCCTGGTACCCCAGGAAGCCATTGTGTCAGCCCAGTCAAGGCTCAACCCTCATCTGAGCCAGAGAGAGAAGATCTACATGTTCCCTCGCGTGGAAGATGCAGAGTACGTCTTCTTCGACGTGACGGCGGATTCGTGGCCCATCCATCCCAACGATCAGTGGTGGCTCTACAGGTCCCTGGTGGACGAGGAAGGCTTTGGGGTGCTGGCTGCCAAGGAGGGATATGTACTCCTCCGCCGCGGCCTGCCCGGCGCGGACCAGTTGCCCGATGAGTTCTATTCCTTCGCGCGACGCCAGGACCCGGAGATGCAGTATGCCGCGGTGATTGAGTTTGGCGGAGACCTTCGCTTGCTGGGCTTCGATGTCGTCAAAGACGCAGCGGGGACGAGTCTGACCATGTACTGGCAGGCCCTGAGCAAGCTGGAGACGAAGTACCGCGTCTATCCCTTCTTCATCGACGAAACGGGAAGGATCATCGAGGACACAAACCTTCGGCCGATGACTACCGCCATCTGGTATCCCACCAGCCTCTGGGAGCCGGGAGAAACGGTCTGGATGCAGACGCTGCCCTGGGACGTGGGCGCGGATTTCCGCATCGGGCTGGGTGTGGTGGAAGGGGAAGATTGGTCTGAGACACAGAATCGACTGCCGGTTACTATCGTAAGCTCCACACTCCCCGCATACCCTATCCATGAGGGCACAGCTGTGCAACTGGTCGAGGTCAGGGCAGGGGAGATCAGCGTGCCTTGAAGAAGTGGCCCACTGACTGGTCTTTGTCATGGCCAAGGCCCGAGCCTCTTCGCGTCAGGATCATGGATGGACAGGCAGAGTAGGTCCCGGCTGTGGGCAGGCATGACTGGGGAGCGGGGAGCGCTTGCCGGCCTATGATGAGCATGGATGGCCATCGCCGCAAAGGAGGGTGGTGCTGACCACCGTGCGAGTGGAGGATTGAGTGAGGGACAGGATCGGTAACCTACTGAAGATTGGCATCAGCCTGGGTCTACTGGTGCTCCTGGTGTGGAAGATCGGATGGCGAGAGACCTGGGATACCCTGAGGCAGGCTGATCCCCGATATCTGATGGCCGCCTGGGGTCTGTACCTGTTCAGCATGGTGCTGAGGGCCTACCGGTGGCAGGTGTTGCTACGAATCCAGAAGCTGGAGGCGCCTCTGTCGAGACTCACCTCGCTCTACTTCATAGGCACGTTCTTCAATAGCGTGCTGCCGACGGGCTTCGGTGGAGATGTGGTGCGGATGTACGAGTTGTCAAAACAGAGCGACCAAGGCACCGAGTCTGTAAGCACGGTGCTCGTAGATCGACTGTGCGGTTTCGTGGTCCTCTTTATCATGGCCTCGCTGGCGCTTCCTTTCGGCTACCACCTGATTCCCCCCCTAGTCAGTGCCATGATCGTGGGCATCACCGTGCTAACCCTGCTTGGAGTGTGGATGGCGCTCAGTGACGGGGTCTGGAGGTGGTTGTCGGCAGTTCCGCTGGTCAAGCGGTTGATCGGCATGCCAAAGGTGCAGCAGTTTCGCATCTCGCTGGCAGCGTATCGCACTCGGGCCATTTCCGGTGCACTTCTTGCTTCCCTGGCTTTCAACGTACTCTTGATGGTCTTCAACTACCTCATCGCTCTGGCGCTAGGTATGAGGATCTCGCCGTGGTACTTCCTCATCTTCATCCCCATCATCTCCTTCCTCCTGACTTTGCCGGTGTCGCTCAGCGGGCTAGGGGTGCGGGAGGGGGGATACGTGCTGCTGTTCGGTCAGGCCGGAGTGCCCAGCTCCCTGGCCTTTGCC
>JBAVWD010000497.1:0-1858 GCA_049697655.1 Anaerolineae bacterium
ACCATCCTGGCCGCCGACCAGATCCTGGTGCTGGACGAAGGCCGCCTGGTGGAGCAGGGCACCCACGTCGAGCTGCTGGCACGGGGCGGCCTCTACGCCCACCTATACGAGACGCAGTTCGGCCCGAAGCGGGAAGCGCCTGCGTCTGCCCCGGCGTGATAACCGGAGAACGAGGAACCGGCCCGCTCAGCCAGTACCTGGCTCGCAACGACTATACTGCGTGTGGTAGAGGTGTCTCCAAGGTCCCCTGGGGGGCATCCAACGGTGCCGTGTTGATTCAACTTGCTCCCGCGGATATGCCCTTCCAGCACAAAGCCGCAGCGGCTGTAGGCCATCGGTGCCGAGACGTCTTCTCCCCGCTGCGTTTTCCCTGTGACCATCCCGGACCTCGGGGGTCTGAGTCTTGCGGGACCCGGTCGGCAGATTGGGTCTGGCACGGCGTTGCTGGCTGAGCTATCGCGCTCCACCGCCGTAACATGTCCGGCAGCCCCGGCTCGTATGAGCTTCCTTGGCGCCCATCTTGCAGGCAGACCTGCGGCCGAAACTTGTCTTTGGGGAGAGCCGATGCCATAATAGCAACTGGCGTGACTCGTCTTGGAATCTGGATTGGCGAGGAGGTTTCCATGAGTGTCCCCGTACTCACAGAGTATCGCCACATCACCCGCGTGCCCGGGGTGTGCGGTGGCCGGCCGATTATCAAAGGCACGCGGACAGCAGTCAAATCAGTTGTTGGCTACTATAAAATCGGGCTGAGCGTGGAGGAGATCCTGGAAGGGCTGCCTCACCTGACGCCAGCCCAGGTCTATGAATCGCTCAGTTACTACCATGACCACCAGGCAGAGATTGAACAGGACATCGAAGAGAGTCAGGTGGCGCACCTCGTGGAACGATACGGGTTGAAAGTGACCACCGGTGGTCGTATTGTAGCCGAGCAAGGCAGTGAGTCCTGAAGCCCCTCTTTTCATCCGCCTCTACCTTGATGAAGACGTCCACCGGCGTATGGCCTCCGCGCTCCGGTTGCGTCATTTTGACGTCGTCAGTGCCCACGAAGTGCGGCGCTGGGGATTGAGCGATGAGGAGCAACTGAGCTACGCTGCCTCGGAAGGACGGGCCCTCTTCACCTACAATGCCGCTGACTACCTGCAACTCCACCTGGATTGGCTGCAACGTGGACAGGAACACCAGGGGATTATCGTATCCGATCAGCTCCCCATTGGCGAGACGGTGCGCCGCCTGCTCAGCCTGCTGAACCGGGTGACTGCTGACGAGATGCGCAATGAGCTCCGCTGGCTAGAAGCGTTCAGGCGAGTTAGGTGACGTGGAAGTAGGCTAGGGGTGCGTGTAGGAATGGACAACGCAACTCTTGGCAACTGGCTGTGGCAGGCGGCGAGAAGCAGCGGGTCGCCATCGCCCGCGTGGTCCTCAAAGACCCCCGCCTGCTCATCCTGGACGAGGCGACCTCAAGCCTGGACTCACACAGCGAGGCGCTGATCCAGGCGGCGCTAGAGCCGCTGCTGGCGGGCCGCACCAGCCTCGTTATCGCTCACCGGCTGTCCACCATCCTGGCCGCCGACCAGATCCTGGTGCTGGACGAAGGCCGCCTGGTGGAGCAGGGCACCCACGTCGAGCTGCTGGCCCGGGGCGGCCTCTACGCCCACCTATACGAGACGCAGTTCGGCCAGAAGCCGGAATCGCCCTCATCTGACCCGTCCTGATGACCAGAGAACGAGGAACCGGCCCGATCAGCCGGTACCTGGTTCGCAACGACTATACTCCATGTGGGGGAGGTGTCTCCAAGCTTCCCTGGGGGGCATCCAACGGTGCCGTCTGGATTCAACTTGCTCCCGCGGATATGCCC
>JBAVWD010000498.1:0-4717 GCA_049697655.1 Anaerolineae bacterium
GCACAGCAACAGGTCGAAGTAGTAGTCAAACTGCTGCATGTCGGCTTCATCCCCAACAAGGAGGAAGCGGTCCGCACCGAAGGCCAGCGCCTGTTCCTCCTTACCCGGCGAGGAGGAAAGGGCCGTAACGTCGCAGCCAAGGGCATGCGCAAACTGGATGGCGAGGTGGCCCAAACCACCCACACCGAGAACGCCGACCTTCTGCGCTGGTTCCACGGCATACGATCGGAGCGGAGAGTAGACGGTGATGCCGGCGCACATGAGCACAGCGGCCACCTCGGGGGGCATGACGTCAGGAAGCGGGTAGACGAACCGGCCATCCACCACCACCGACGACGAGAAGCCGCCGTAGGGGGTCCACGTTCCACACCGGGAGATGTCCTGGCAGAGGTGCTCCTCCCCCTGCAAGCACCATTCACATGACATGCACGAACGGCCCTGCCATCCCATGCCAACCCGGTCCCCTTCCTTTGGCCCGGATGCCGCGCGGCCCACAGCAGACACGTACCCCACGATCTCGTGACCGGGCACGAAGGGATAGCTGAATAGACCGTAGTAGTCGTCGATGGCGTGGATGTCAGTGTAGCAGACTCCGCAGTGGGTGACGGACACGCGGACATCCTGGTCGCCCAGTTCAGGTGCCTCGTAAGTGAAGGGCTCAAGGGGTTGTCCTGCCGCCCTTGCTACGTATCCCAGAATGGTTGAAGCAGGCATTCGCGGGACCTCCTTTTTGAGTGTCGCGCCTGCGCGAGCATGGGAAAGGATGCTGCCTGACTACTGATGATGCCGGAACCTTCCCGGCCGGCCGCGGAAGGATGTACTCCGCAACCCTGCCACCCACTCTTTCTATTCCGACATGCTATACATATTCGTGGTACAGTATCACCGGCAGGGTACTATGCGGAAAGGCAAGCCATGCGCTGCAGCAGTGTAGGACACCAGGCAGTTCAAGTCAAATAGACAGGAGGAATCCTGAGGCGACCACGTCCCAAGAAGCTCTTGCATCGGCTCCGCCTTTATCGAGAAGGGCAAACGCAAGATGATCGCCGAGGACATTGTAGCGGCCCTGGGCCTATTGGACTAGGAGATTGCCCGTACCGCTCTCCGAAGATCGCCGCGCACTCCGGTCGCGCCCGCAGACCCTCTCCGAAGTACAACCCCCGCTGCAAAGAAGCTCAATTCCGGTTGCGCAGGCCGAGTGGCACGAAGGCCTTGGGGCCGCCCGCCAGGGCGCTGGCCATGCCCTGAAGGGCATAGTAGCCCTCACGGAAGACGATGGGGCTATGGAAGGGGTCCAGGTGGTTCTGGCGATAGGCCACAGAGTACCAGCGCGCCGGCTCGCATTCGTCGTACCAGTACACGGTGGCGAAGTCCATGTTGAAGAAGCTCATCACCCCCATCCAGGGATAGCGGCTCATCGCATAGAGATAGGCGTCCCTCAAGTACTCTGCCTGCTTTTGCTGGCTCACGATCTGCCAGGTCCGCGTGGGCCAGTAGCCCCAGTTGCGGCAGGTGGAGCCAGGGTCCAGGATCCAGCCGAACTCAATGGCCCAGATCTGCTTGTCCCCGTCATTGCGGATCTCCATCAAGGCCCTCTGCTGCTCCACCCGGCGGAAGGCCAGCCCGCTGACGGACCCCGGATCGCGCTGCGGCTCGTAGGCGAAACCGTAGGGGTGCGAGCCCAGGACATCGAAGTAAGGCTTGCCCCCGCGGAGATAGATGCGGCAGATGAAGTCCAGATCGTTGACCACCCCAGCCGCGTACAGCTCCTCGGTGTAAGTGGTAAGCGGCCCACTGGCCAAATCCGACCCGAGCCCGCACTCACTGCCACCAGGGCCTCCGGTGGTGGCCATGCCAGCGGTGATCACCGCCGCGTCCGGGTCAGCCGCCTTGATTCTGGGGTAGACCGCCTGGAGCATCTGTACGTACTCCAGGGCGCTGGGGCTGCCTCCCCAGTTCTCGGGCAGGTTCGGCTCGTTCCAGATGACGTACCCGGCCACCTTGCCAGCGGCGCGAGAGGCCACAGCAGACATGAAGTCACCCAGGTCTCCCATGTCGTTGGGCGGCGCCCCCTCTGGACCGCTCCTAGCCCAATCCGGAGCGGAATCCACGCGCAGAATGACCTTCAGGCCCAGGGTGTCCGCGTAGTCGAGGAGTTCATCCAGGCCCTGCCACCGGTAGTCCCCTTCCCCGGGCTCAGCCAGGCTCCATTGGAGGTTCCACACCAGCCAGTCGAACCCCATCTCATCGACCAGATACGCGTCGCTCCGCTCGGCCAGAAAGGCGCCGAAGCCCACGTGGGGCTGCTCAATGGCCAGGTACGAGCTCGAAGGATCTACCAAAACGAGGATGGTGGCCAGAAGAAGCCCGCTCATCAGCGCTCTGGCAACGCGCTTCCCGGACTGGAAGAGCTTTGGCATGTGTTTCAGCATCAAGGGGCCACCGTGACGACGATTGCGAGGGGCCTCAGCCTGGGGCCCGCGCGTAGCTCTGTTTCATACCAGTATAGCGAAGGCCGGTCAGCCACGCAATAGGAAATGGGTACCCCAGGCTCCCCTCGCCTCTGGCTGGGCATGGACGGCGTTGCTCGCTCGAGCTAAGATAGCGCCCATGGTGTGTGCCAGACGAGGCTCCCCTCGC
The DNA here is from genome assembly GCA_049697655.1 of Anaerolineae bacterium. Taxonomy (GTDB): domain Bacteria; phylum Chloroflexota; class Anaerolineae; order UBA7937; family B3-Chlor; genus JAUVXJ01. The sequence continues at coordinate 2,641 of JBAVWD010000498.1, forward strand.
TTCTATCCCAGGGAGCGGCGCACCATCCTCACTGGGGCCCTCCCCGCCATGGATACGGCCGTAAGCGAAGGAGCGGGGCGTGAGGAAAACACGAGACCCGGCCTCCGAGGAGGGCTGGACGGGTCAAGCACCCCGATCAGGCGGCCTGGAGACAAGACACGATTCCACAGCAGAGCTCGGTCACAAAAAGGGGAGGTGATGCAGAGGGGCGAGTCTAGCCCAGGTCAGCTGGATCGTGCCCGCAACCGGCCCACAGGCAGTGGTGTCCCGGGGGTCGCGGGTCAGACCGGTGCCGTTGTGTGGTCTACTTGACGTGGAAACTCCCGACGATGAGGTCGAAATCGGCCTGGGCCTCGTCGAAGTGCCCGGGTGTGGACCAGCAGGAGATGATGTAGATAGTGCCCCCTTTCTCCAGCCAGACCTCCCTGATCTTGCGCAGGGGTTCTCCGTGGAACTTCTCATAGACTCTCTCGTAGGCCACAGCCCCATCAACTGTGGTCGTGCCCTCTGAGATCTCGCCCTCAGCCTGGGGGTCGGTCTGCTCAAAGACCGCCTCCAGGGTGGAACCCGGCGGCAGCGCCTGCTCTGCGATAATTGCCGACGTCAGGTACTTCTCCCAGGGGGTTGCAGTCCCAGGATCTGCCACCCCGATGCCCGCCTCCTGTCCCCAGATCTCCGAGAGGGTCCGCCAGTCCCCGGGGTAGTCGAAGGAGAACTCCTCGTTCTCCCAGTGCTTGGCGACCCCGGAGTCGTCTCCCAGTCCAAGCACACCGCAGAGTGGGCAAAGGCTACAGGCCACGGAGAAGAGAGCCACCAGCAGCACGACGGTCAGTATTCCCTTGTGATACCCTGCCATCAATCACCTCGACCTGGACCATCCAGTTCCCGATTGCATCATCTTCGCGCAGAGGACTCCACGATTGCCACCATCGTGTTGTCTACGGAATCGCATCACTCCAATACGAAGAGCCCCGGCTGCAACGGTAACGTCGCCAGCATCTCCTGGGCAAATCATACTTCGTAGACCTCCCCTTGTCCAGGGAGGTCCACCAAGGTTCGTAGAGAGTCTCGCCCGCCGCATGGCGTGGCGTCGCCAACTGTGCCCGCCAGTGCTACAATCCCCCTGTCGCTCTGCACAGCGACGCTGGCCAAGGGGGCAACCACGAACCGTTGGCGACAGACGCCAGAGATCTGCCCATCACAAGGCCGTAGAGAGGGACAAGAAGAGATGAGCGAGAGAGCCAAGGTCACCATACCCCAACTGTGGGCCATGAAGAAAGCCGGCCAGAAGATCACCATGATCACCGCCTACGACTACCCCACCGGAGTCTGGGCCGAGAGAGCCGCCATCGACATCCTCCTGGTGGGCGACTCCATGGCCATGACCGTGCTGGGGTACTCCACCACGCTGCCCGCCACCATGGCCGAGCTCATCGCCCACAGCCAGGCGGTGACCAGGGGCAACAAGAACTCCTTCGTCCTGGGGGACATGCCCTACATGTCCTACCAGCCCTCCATCGAGCTGGCGGTGCAGAACGCCGGGCGCTTTATGAGCGAGGGCGGCTGCGATGGCATCAAGCTGGAGGGAGGCCTACCTATGGCCGATCGGGTGGAGGCTATCGTCAACGCCGGGATCCCGGTGATGGGCCACCTGGGTCTGACCCCCCAGAGTATGTCCATGCTGGGAGGGTTCAAGGCCCAGGGCAAGGACGCCCACATGGCCAAAAGGATCATCGATGATGCCAAAGCCCTGGAAGAAGCCGGAGCCTTCTCCATCCTCCTGGAGGCCGTCCCCTCCAAGGTCAGCAAGCTGGTGAGGGAGAGGGCGGAGATCCCCATCATCGGCATCGGGGCGGGGCCAGATTGTGACGGCCAGGTCTTGATCTTCCACGATATGTTCGGGCTTTACCCGGCCTTCACCCCCAAGTTCGCCAAGCGGTACGCCGACCTGGGAGAGCTGATTGTCGAAGGTCTCCAGCGCTACGGGGACGAGGTACGAGAGGGAGTCTTCCCGGAGCCCAAACCCTGCTTCACCATCTCTGACGAGCAGTATGAACAGCTCCTCGCGATGCTGGAG
>JBAVWD010000499.1:0-7968 GCA_049697655.1 Anaerolineae bacterium
AGATACAGCTGATCAAGAGCGGTACGCAGCTCGCGTTCCGTGCGAGCGACATCCGACTCGTAGCGGTCGACGACAAACACCATGTCATCGGCATAGCGAGCGAACGTCACGCCCTTCAGTCCACGGAATGCTCTGTCTGCTTCACCAAGGTACAGGTCCGCCCAGAAACCAGAGGCGACATGCCCCTGAGGAAGTCCCCTTCCACAACTATGTGGAGGTCCGCAGTCCCTCAGGAGGAGCGCACTCGCTAACTCGTCTAGTCTTGCCCCAGCGCGGAGCACGCGACGCACGACATCGACAAGAAGAGCCTGTTGCACACGCTCATAGAAGTGGCTTACGTCCGACCTGAGGACCGTTCCAGCGTGTGCTCTCTTATGGCTATGCGCCAGGAACGACTTCCAGAGTCCCAGCCAGTATTGGTACAGGAATTCGTCAGGCTCATCGTTCAGGCGATAGCTGTAGCTGGCTCCCCTGTGCGCGCCCCCGCTGCTCCCTACAGACTGCACCACCGCCGCCGCGACTATCTGTTCCTCCAACCTCACAAGCGCTCTGGGCCTGGTCTCCCCACGCTTCTTGGGCGCTTCGTACAACTGCATGTGGCCAAGCTGCAATGCGCTCCAATCGCCGAGGAGCAAGTGCCTACGCAACCTGTCGAGCTTCTTGTGGACTGACCGATCGAACAGCAGGACTTCGATCTCATCGGCCAGATCCTCATGCAACGCATGCCTACGAGCTCTAGCCCAGGCCAACTCAAGGTTCTTGGCGGATATCACCGACCGCCACTGCTCGTCGGCGTCGTAGCCCTCGTGGGTGATGAGCATGAAGTCGCGGTAGTACCTTTCCTCGTATGTAGCACGCCCCTTGGATGCCCGCCACCAAGAGTCTAGGGGGTTCTCAAAAACGGCGCGAACCTCTTTCACTCCTCTCCGATCCACACGGTGTGGCAGCATGGTGTCTGCAATCCCGTTGTCCATTTCTTCCAGGATTCTATGCCACGCACTGTGAGTCGCCTCATGCTCGCCTGCTGTGGCGATGCCGAGGAGCGCAATCTTGTCAAGTCCCCAGTTTTCGAGCACGCCCTTCAGGGCATTCCCCTCAGCCTCGCCAAACCTGGGTTCGCCCACTGGCTCTCCGGCGACCGCTCGCCGAACCCTCTCGAACCAGACGGTCGAACCAGCATCGAACGAACGCTGCATCACTCGGACAATGTTGGACATGGCTGCCAGCCCAAGGTGAGCGTTGCCAGGCTTCAACACGCGCGATATCTCCGACACTCCGTCAGGGAAACGCTCAGCCACAGCGTGAACGTTGACATCAATCAGCCAGTCTGCCAGCAGGTAGGAGTAGTTTTCGAGGAGCGCGGTGTACAATTCCAACATGCTCTCGCTAGGATCCAATCCGACAGCCTGCACACTCACACGGCGAAGCGGTCGGCCGTCTCTGCGTAGAAACTCCTGGTACGCCTGGATGAGTGTCAGCAATGCCGCGGTGGCTGCCCCGGTGCCACAGCCAATGTCGAGCAGCGTGACGGTTGGCCAGCCCAGAATCAGGCCTGTGCCCCCACGCTGCAAGGCTTCCGATTCCTCGCGGACGAGGGAGTCTAGACACTTGAGGCAATGCGAAGGAAACAAGCGATAGAACTGTGACGCGACACTGGCCGCGCTATCGTCATCCAGCGAATATGGCTCATCGTCAAGATATGCGACGCGCCCCCTTAGATCGGCGACCAACTCCGAGTAAGCCTGCTGAAGGGCGGCCGGGAAACCCAGCCTCTCTCGTTGACTGAACACCTTGAGGAACTCGTTTACCACGTAACCTCCTCCAAGCACACGAGTCTCATCGCTCCTACTGGATGTAGAGGCGCGCACATCGCTGTACAACCGTGTTGCACCTGATACTGGACACCTCGGAGCCCCCAGTAGTGCCGCACCAACGAGCGGTAGTGCGGGTCAGGTCACGGCCACCACCGGCCCCTTCCCGGCCTTGCTCAGCACGTCAACGCCGGTGTCCGTGACCACCACCAGGTCCTCGATCCTTACCCCGCCCCATCCCGTGATGTAGATCCCCGGCTCCACGGTCAGTGTGTTCCCGGGGCGCAGAACCGATGTGGACAGGGTACCCATGCGGGGGTCCTCGTGGACGGCCAGCCCCACGCTGTGGCCCAGGCCGTGGCCGAAACGCTTCCCGTATCCCCGCGCCGCAATCACGTCCCGGGCCAGGGCATCGGCCTCGCGGCCCGTCATGCCCGGCTTGATGCCAGCCAGGGCCATCAGCTGCGCATCGTGGACCAAGTAGTAGATCTCCTCGAACCGCTCGTCGGGCTTGCCCAAGACGAGGGTGCGGGTCAGGTCGGACCTGTACCCCTCGACGCACGCCCCCAGATCCAGAACGATCGGCTCACCCTCCGCGATGGCCCGGTCGGTGACCGTGGCGTGGGCCATGGCCCCGTTGGGACCACTGGCCACGATGATGTCGAAGCCCACGGCCTCGGCCCCGTGGGTCCGCATGTAGACCTCGATCTCCCAGGCCACCTCTCTCTCGGTCATCCCTGGGTGAATGCTCTGCCGGACGTGGGTCAGGGCGCCGTCGCCTATGGCCGCCGCCCGCCCGATCAACTCCAGCTCTTCTTCATCCTTGATGGCCCGTAAGCCTTCGACCAGACCCTGGACCGGCACCAACTCGTATTGCTTCGCCAACTCCAGACAGTTATGGTGGACCGCAAAGCTCACGTGGTTGCTCTCGAAGCCCACTCGCCTGGCGCCGGTTTCGCCGGCCAAGCGGCTCAGTTCGCTGCCCAGCACGTCCGGAATGACCTCCACGATCTCAAACAGCGGGGCCTCTCTGGAGGCCTGCTCGGCGAAACGGAAGTCGGTGATCAGCACCGCCTGGTCTGGACCAATGAACAGCGTGCCGTCGGTGCCTGTAAACCCGCTCAGGTAGCGACGGTTCTCCGCCTGGCTGACGATCATCGCGTTCAGTTGCTGAGCCTCCAGAAGCTCGCGCAGTTGCTCCACTCTTCCATGGTAGTTGTGCATGTGGACTCTGCCTTCCCAATCTTGTGCCGAGACGAAGTCGCCGCTGTGAGTGGGTACGACGACGCTCGTGCCAGACCCCTTTCCTGTTGGCGTGGCGAATCGAAGCGTGGGTGACGTGCAGGGAGGAATCAGCGCTTGGCCCTGGGGTGGGTCTTCATGTACACCTCCCTCAGGCGGGTCGGTGTGACGTGCGTGTAGATCTCGGTGGTGGTCGGCTGGGCGTGGCCAAGCAGCTCCTGGACCACCCGCAGATTGGCTCCTCCTTCCACCATGTGGGTGGCGAAGGTGTGCCGCAGCAGGTGAGGGGTCACCTTCCTCCACAGCCCCGACAGTTTGCTGTACTTGTCCAGGATGAGACCTATGCTCCGCCGCGAGAGCCTCGCCCCGAACCGGTTCAGGAACAGGGCATCGGTGGTCTTGCTGCCACGGAGCCTGGTCCTGCCCTCGCGGACATAAGATCTCAACGCCTCTATGGCAGGCTTCCCCAACAACACCACACGTTCCTTGCCCCCCTTCCCCCACACCACAACCCGCCCTGTGTCCAGGCTCATATCGCCCAGGTTGAGGCCCACCAGTTCGCTCAGCCTCACGCCCGAGGCATAGAGCAGTTCCAGAATGGCCCTGTCCCGCTGACCCAAAGGCGTGGAGATATCGGGCGTATGGAGAAGAGACTGGACTTCTTCCAGGCTGAGGTACCGGGGCAGCCTCTTAGGCACCTTGGGGGAGGTCACGGCGTCGATGGGGTTGGTGCGCAGTTGCCCCTCTTGCAACAGGTAGCGGCAGAACGAGCGGATCTCGGAGAGCTTGCGCGCCATGCTGGCTTCCACGTACCCCTCTGAGCGCAGCCAGAGAAGGTACCGGCGCAGCACCTGACGATCGACATCATCCCACGAATCGATGCCCTGCCCTCCGAGGAAGCTGACAAACTGTTCGATCTCGTGGGAGTAGTTGCGCAGGGTGTAGGGAGAGGCGTCTTTCTCCACGCGGAGGTGAGCGATGTACTGCTGGAGTTGCTCCTCCATGCTCAGACCGTAACCACCGTTCCCCAGCACACTGCCCTCCTTTCGCCGTGCCTCCGGCTGGTGCCGCCCTCCATCAAGGACTCGGGATAGAGGCGAGCTGAGCGGTCGCAGCAGCACAGCTAAGTGGCCGCAACCCCCTCAGAAGCAGCCTCCTGCGGCAACCTTTCCCTGATCGTCCCGCACCCAGTGCACTTGGCTGAGTCCTTGCCCGCCTCGGTCATCAGGCCGCCGCACTGAGGGCAGGGCTCCCGTACGGGCCTCTCCCAGGAAGCGAAATCACACTCCGGGTAGTTGGCACAACCGTAGAACAGGCGTCCCTTCCTGGTCTTCTTCTCCACCAAATCCCCACCGCATCGGGGACAATCCACGCCCACCTTGATCACGTATGGTTTGGTGTTGCGGCAGTTGGGGTAGTTAGTGCAGGCGATGAACTTGCCGTAGCGGCCGGTCTTGATCACCATCGGGCTTCCGCACTTGTCGCAGTCCATCCCCGCCGGCTCAGGCTCGAACTCCACTTTCTCCATCTCTGCCCTCGCGCGCTCCAGAAGGTCCTCGAACTGGTCATAGAAGCGCTGCATCACGGGAACCCACTCCCTCTCCCCAGAGGCGATGAGGTCCAGGTTCCTCTCCATGCGCGCAGTGAACCCTACTTCGAAGATCCTGTCGAAGTGCTTCACCAGCAGATCATTGACCACGAAGCCCAGTTCCGTCGGATGAAAGCGCCTCTCCAGCAGCTCAACGTAGCTTCTGGTCTGGATGGTAGAGAGGATGGGGGCGTAAGTGCTGGGCCGTCCGATGCCGTTCTCCTCCAGGGCCTTCACCAGTGAGGCCTCGCTGTACCGGGGCGGCGGCTTGGTGAAATGCTGCTTGGGAACCAGTTGGAGCAGGTCCAAGAGTTCGTCACGCGACAGGGGAGGCAACGGCGGTCCCTCCTGCTGGTCATCTTTCACGTCCCCATACACTCGCAGGAATCCCGGAAAGAGCACCACAGAGCCCGTGGCACGAAACAGGTAGGGCATCTCGCCCCTTGGGTCTCCGGCGTCGATGTCCACCGTCGTGCTCTCCGCCAGGGCCGCGGCCATCTGGCTGGCCACGAACCGTCTCCAGATCAGGTCGTAGAGGCGGAACTGCTGCGGGCTGAGGTACTGCTTGACGGCCTGGGGCTCCCGTCGCACCGAGGTGGGGCGTATCGCCTCATGGGCCTCCTGAGCACCTTTGACCTGCACCTTGTGCTGACTTGGCTTGGCCGGAACGTACCGTGCGCCGTACTTGTCCGAGATGTAGGACCGCGCTTCAGCCTGGGCCTGGGCGGACACGCTCACCGAGTCGGTGCGCATATAGGTGATCAGACCGGTGCTTCCCTCAGGACCCAGGTCGATGCCCTCGTAGAGTTGCTGGGCGATGCGCATCGTTGACCGCGCTGAGAATCTGAGGCGATGTGACGCATCTTGCTGCAAGGTGCTCGTCCGGAAAGGCGCCGGGGCCATCCTTCGCCTCTTGCGCTTCTCGACCTTGGCCACCACATAGCTAGCGTCGCGAAGATCGTCAACGATGCTTTGGGCGTCTTCCTCCCTGTGAAGGTCAACCTCCTCGCCTCTCACCTTGTGTAGTTTGGCCCAGAAGCCCTGGCGCTCGCTCTGCCCCCTCGTCTCCTGTTTGGCCAGCTCAGCCTCGATGGACCAGTACTCCTCCGGGACGAAGGCCTCGATCTCCCGTTCCCTCTCCACTACCAGACGAAGTGCGACAGACTGCACACGTCCTGCGGAGAGCCCTCCTCTCACCGTCTTCCAGAGCAGCGGACTGACTTGATAACCTACCAACCTGTCCAGGATGCGTCGCGCCTGCTGGGCATCCACGAGCTGCATGTCTATCTCGCGGAGGTTGGCAAAGGCCTCCTTGACTGCCGCATCGGTGATCTCATGGAAAACCACTCTACGCACAGGGCGGTTGCCCACGTCCGCCACCTCGACGACGTGCCAGGCGATGGCCTCGCCCTCCCTATCGGGGTCCGTGGCCAAGTACAACTCGGCCGCTTTCTTGACCTCTTTCTTGATGCGGTCGACGGCCTTGCGCTTCTCATTGGGTATACGGTAAGTAGGCGCGAAGTCATGCTCCACATCCACGCTCAATCGCGATTTGAGAAGATCGCGCACGTGCCCCAGCGTGGCCTCCACGTGGTAGTCCTTACCCAGGAACTTCCCGATAGTGCGGGCCTTCGCCGGCGATTCCACGATCACCAGCTTTCCATTCCCCGGGGGCACTTCTGGCCTGGGCAGGCCGCTGTGGGACTCCGTCTCGCCCATGCGAAACATCCCGCTGCCGCATATGGGGCAGACGCCTCTCGTGCCTGGGCGACCTTGCTTGGTGTACACCGGGTGCGGATCAGCCATCTCCCTCTTGGCTTTGCACCGCACGCAATACGCCTCCATGCCTGACATCACCTCACAACCAATCCTGCCATCCTTCTTCGTCGAGCCTGTCCACCAGCGCCTTGACGTCCTCCGCCCTGTCCCGGGCACAGATGAGGATCGCATCCTCCGTCTCTACCACCACCAGGTTTTCCACACCCACGGTGGCCACCAGGCGTCGCGGGCTGTAGATCACGCACCCCTTAGTTCCCAATCCAAGGTGCTGCCCCACGACGATGTTCCCATCTCCGTCGGCAGGCAACAGATCGGCCAGGCTGGCCCAACTGCCGATGTCACTCCAGCCCATGTCCACGGGAATGACCACCACGTTTTTTGCCTTCTCCATCACCCCGAAGTCGATGGTCTCTCTCTCCACCCCGGGCCAGGTCCGCTCCAGCACAGCCAGCGCGTCTGGGGTACCTAGGACGCCACCTACCTCACAGAGACACTCGTGGAGACGAGGGAGATGCCTCTCTATCTCGTGCAGGATGGCAGAGGCTTTCCAGATGAACATGCCGCTATTCCAGAAGTGACGGCCTCCCTCGACGAAGAGCCTGGCCATCTGCTCATCCGGCTTCTCGGTGAATTGACGGACGGCATGGGCGGAGAACTCACCGACTTCTGTCAACTCCTCCCCGATCTCGATGTACCCATATCCGGTATGGGGGTAATCGGGTCGGATGCCCAAAGTAACCAGGTGGCCTTCCTGAGCCACCTGGTCTGCCGCCAACAGCACATCGCGGAACCGCTCCGGCTCCGCGATGTAGTGGTCCGCCGGAAGGCACACCATCACGGCCTCGGGGTCCCTGTGCCACAAGTGCAGGGCAGCCAGCCCTATGGCCGGGGCTGATCCCCTGCCCTCAGGCTCCCTGATGATGTTCGACGGGGGCACAGAAGGCAATCCCCGGCTGGTACTCTCCATGTACCGCTCAGCTGTAATTACGTAGACGGCGTCCGGTGGCATCAACGGTGCGAGACGGGCGAAAGTCTCCTGCAACAGCGGCTTCCCCAAACAAGTTATGTCGAGTAGCTGCTTGGGGCGCGCCTGCCTGCTGAGGGGCCACAGGCGCTTGCCGCTTCCGCCTGCCAGGATCACGGCGTACATCCGCACCTCCGCTCACTCCACGACATACTGCACACCCCTCTCTCTTGCCACCACGTAGTTCATACCTCCCACCTGGCGCACCATCCCCTTCAACTCCATCATGGTCAGGGTGCTGGTCACTTCGGAGATGGGCAGGCTCGTCCTCTGGCCAATCTCATCCACGTGAACTGGCTCTGCGGAAAGGTATCGCAGGATGTGAGCTTCCTTCTCGTCCCCGGGGACGACCATCCGTGCCTCTCGATGTTGCTCCACCAGGGTCAGGTTCAGTTCTTCCAGGATATCATCCACCGAGAGCACCAGCTTCGCGGCACCCTCCTGGATCAGTCTGTTGGTCCCCTCACTCTTCCCACTCGTTGCGTTGCCCGGCAGCGCGAACACCTCTCTGCCCTGCTCTAGCG
>JBAVWD010000500.1:0-8556 GCA_049697655.1 Anaerolineae bacterium
GGTGAAGGCCCTCCATGAGGCCGACGCCGGGAACACCCAGCCCATCCCCGTGGACCTGGTGACGGCCTCGGGCAGCGGCCTCGATCCGCACATCAGCGACGCGGCGGCGCTGTACCAGGTGCCACGCGTGGCGCGTGCCCGCGGTGTCAGTCAGGCGCAGGTCCGGGTCCTTGTCGAGGAGTATACCGAAGGCCGCCAGTGGTGGCTGTTCGGCGAGCCGCGCGTCAACGTGCTTCGACTTAACCTGGCGCTCGGTGGCACAAAATGAAAGACTGATCGAGAATGGTGCCATGATAAGGGAACAGCAGCGCCCAAATCCCGATGAACTGCTGGCACGGATCCAGACCGAGGAGCGCCTGCAGGCGCGCGGCAGGCTCAAGATCTTCCTGGGCTATGCGGCTGGTGTGGGAAAGACGTATGCCATGCTGGAAGCTGCCCACCAGCGCAAGGCCGAGGGTGTGGATCTCGTTGTGGCGTGCGTGGACACACACGGCCGGGCCGAGACCGAGGCCATGCTGCAAGGCCTGGAGGTCATTCCCCGCCGGCAGGTCGAATATCGGGGCACCACTCTGACAGAGTTGGACGTGGACGCGGTGCTGGCACGCCGGCCACAACTGGCGCTGGTCGATGAGTTGGCTCACACCAATGCACCTGGTTCCCGCCATGCCAAGCGCTACCACGATGTCCAGGAGTTGCTGGCTGCCGGCATTAGTGTCTATGCCACCCTCAATGTTCAACACCTGGAGAGCCTGAATGATGTAATCGCGCAAATCACGGGCGTCGTCGTCCGCGAGACGATCCCGGACCTTGTGTTGGACGACGCGACGGACATCGAGCTGGTGGACCTGCCCACCGACGAGCTGCTGCACCGCCTGAAGGAGGGCAAGGTCTATGTGCCTGAGCAGGCGGCCCGGGCTATCGAGAAGTTCTTTCGTACCGGCAACCTGACCGCTCTGCGGGAGTTGGGAATGCGCAGGGCCGCTGAGCGGGTGTACGAGCAGATGCGGGACTACATGCAGACCCGAGCCATTCCCGGCCCCTGGCCGGCCAAGGAGCGCTTGCTGGTCTGCGTCGGCCCGAGCCCCTTCTCTGAGCGCCTGGTACGCGCCACCCGCCGCCTGGCCGACGAGTTGGACGCTGAGTGGGCTGCCGTCTACGTGGAAACGGGCGCTCATTTTCGCCTGCCACAAAACAACAAGGATCGTATCACGCGGGCGCTCCAACTGACCGAGGAACTGGGCGGCAAGGCCGTCACCCTGCCAGGTCATTCCGTCGCCGAGGCCGTGCTCGACTATGCGCGAAAGCACAACGTCACCAAGGTTGTTGCCGGCAAGTCCATCCAGCCTCAGTGGCGGGAACTGCTCCGAGGTTCAGTGGTCGATCAGATAATGCGCCAGAGTGGGCCGATAGACGTCTACGTCATCAGCGGAGTGGCCGACGCGAAGGGTGGCGCGAGTCGAAGGGCCGCCCTATGGCGATCGCATCCTGCCTGGCGGAGCTACGCACAGAGCGTGGCGTTGGTCACTGCCGGCACGGCCGTGAGCGCACTTGTACATCCTTTCTTTTCTCCCACCAACCTGGTCATGATCTACTTGCTCACCGTCGTCCTGTCAGCCATTTACCTAGGACGAGGTCCTTCTTTTCTGGCGGCTATCCTCAGCGTGCTAGTCTTTGATTTCTTCTTCGTCCCGCCACACTTGACGCTGGCTATAGCTGATGTGGAGTACCTGCTGACGTTCGGTGCCTTGCTGGGCGTCGGGCTGATCATCAGCAACCTTACGGCGAGGGTTCGCGAGCAGGCCGACGCAGCCGGGCGCCGCGCGGCGCAGACGGCTGAGCTGTACGCTCTGAGCCAGGACCTGGCCGCAGCCGCCGATCTGGACGCCATCCTGCAAGCCGTCCTAACCCACATCGGCCGGACGTTCGGCCGCGAAGCGGCGGTGCTGTTACCCAGCTTACAGGGCGATCGCGTCGAGCCTCGGGCCATCAGCCCCGGCTTTGCCCTCAACGACAACCAACTGGCTGTCGCCGCCTGGGCTTTCAAGCACGGCGAGCCCGCTGGACACGGCACGGACACACTTGCCTCCACCGACCTCCGCTGCCTGCCGCTCAAGACCGCGCGCGGCGTGGTCGGTGTCCTGGGTGTCAAACCTATCCATCCAACCAGCCTGCTGACGCCGGACCAGCGGGAGCTGCTGCAGGCATTTGCGAGCCAGGCCGCGCTGGCTATCGAGCGGGTGCAGATGGCGGAGCAAGCCAAGCGCGCCGAGTTGTTGCAGGCGACAGAGAAACTGCGGACAACGCTCCTGAACATGATTTCACACGACCTGCGCACACCATTGGTCTCGATAACCGGTGCGCTGAGCAGTCTGCAACAAGAAGACGTCAAGTTCGACGAGGCTACGCACCACAGCCTGATCGAGAACGCCCGCGACGAAGCCGAGCGGCTCAACCGGCTGGTCGGAAACCTGCTCGACATGACACGCATCGAGGCCGGTGGGCTCCAACTTACGCCCGAGCTGTGCGATGTACAGGACCTGGTCGGCTCGGCACTTGAACAGGCAGAACGCTGGGTCGAGAGCCGTCCCGTGAAGGTAGATGTGCCTGTTGACCTGCCGCTCGTGCCGATGGACTTTGTCTTGATGGTGCAGGTGTTGGTCAATCTCCTGGAGAACGCGGTCAAGTACTCGCCACCTGACTCGCCTATTGGAGTGCGCGCGGGCATCGAAGGCTCTGAGTTGCACGTCCAGGTGGCGGACCGGGGGATAGGCATTCCGCCCGCCGACCTCGAGCGGGTATTCGACAAGTTCTACCGCGTGCAGCGGCCTGGCAGCGTGACCGGGAGCGGGCTCGGCCTGTCCATCTGCAAAGGGATCATGGAAGCGCATGGCGGGCGTATCTGGGCGGAGTCCCGAGAAGGGGGCGGAACACTTGTCACAGTCGGGCTGCCGTTGACCATCAAGGAGCAAGCGCCATGAACCATAGCGGCGCGCGCGTGCTCGTCGTCGACGATGAGTCGGCCATTCGGCGTTTCTTGCGAGCATCCTTGTCGGCGCACGGATACGAGGTCTTTGAGGCAAACTGTGGTCAGGCAGCCCTGTCTTCCGTCTTGGCTGACCGACCCGATCTCATCCTCCTGGATCTGGGGTTGCCCGACCTCGATGGTGTCGAGGTCACGCGCCTCCTCCGAGAGTGGACGTCACTCCCTATCATCATCGTCTCGGTGCGCGGGCAGGAGGCCGACAAAGTAGCCGCATTGGACGCGGGGGCAGACGACTACTTGACTAAGCCCTTCGGCGTGGGGGAACTGCTGGCGCGGATGCGTGTGGCTTTGCGGCGGGCCAACCTGTCCGGCTCCGAGCCGGTCCTTGCCACCGGCGACCTCGTGGTCGATCTGGCGCGGCGAGAGGTGAGGATAGAGGGTCGGCCAGTACAGCTCACGCCGACGGAGTACGACCTGCTCCGGGTGCTGGTGACGCACGCCGGCAAGGTGTTGACGCACAACCAGTTGTTGCGCCAGGTGTGGGGACCAGGCTATGAGCAGGAGGCCCACCTGCTACGAGTCAACATCAGCAATCTGCGGCGCAAGATCGAGCCAGAAGCTGCTCGGCCCCGCTACATTCGCACGGAGCCCGGCGTAGGCTACCGGCTGGGGATCGACGAGTAACCTCAAGCAGGTCAGGTAGGCTGTAAACCATCATACGGGCCCCAAAGATTCTTGCGAAAACCAGGGATTCCATGCCGTATGATCCTGGCTCGGCACCATTAGGTCCCTGCCATATGTGGCTGAATACACCTGCCGTCGGACCCAAAGGGCACCTGTGCGGTGAACCACACTTACCGCAGCCTCACAGACCTACACCAGCGCAGTGTCGCCTCCCAGGCCAACCACCTGGTGCAGGATCCTGGGAGGTGAACCAAGACTCTACCCACTGCGTCTTCCAGGTCTGGCATCCGGTGGAAACCACCCCTCCCGCATAAGGACGATGATACAAAGCTGCACTTCGAGTCGGCTTCGTCGTCGCCTATACCGATCCAGACCTGGCGCTGGAGGTGGCGAAGAACCGCATCCGAGATGCTCTGAGCGTGGGAGCGGAGAACCTGGTGACCGTCTGCCCCACCTGTGAGCCCACTCTTCTGCGCGGGGCAAGTCGGCTGGCCAACGAGATGGACGTTTTCGTTGACGTCCGCAGCCTCTGGGACCTCCTCGACTGTGCACTCCGGCCAGAAGAGTAGCCCAGAATCGCCCGGCTAACCCTCGGGCTGCTCTGCTTCGGCGTTCGCCCCCCTTCGCCTGCTCCAGTAATCCTCTATCGCAGCCCGGACAGCATCCGCCGCCAGGTTCGAGCAGTGCATCTTCTGCGCCGGCAAACCCCCGAGCGCGTCGGCCACCGCCTTGTTCGACAGCTTGACCGCCTCGTCCAGGGACTTCCCCTTGATCATCTCCGTGGCGATGCTGCTGGTGGCGATGGCTGCTCCGCATCCGAAAGTACGGAACTTGACGTCCTCTACTCGGTCGTCCTTGACCTTGATGAACATCTCCATCACATCCCCGCACATGGGGTTCCCGACCTTGCCCACCCCGTCAGCGTCCTCGATCACCCCGACGTTCTGGGGATCGGCGAAATGCTTCATCACCAACTCTGAATACATCTCCGTGCTCTCTCCTTACTAGCGGCGAGCCTCTCGCTCTCCGTAGAGCGGAGACATGGCTCGCAAGCGTTCTACTATGGCTGGCAGGACCTCAGAGACCCTATCCACATCCTCCTCGGTGTTCTCGCGACCCAGCGTCATGCGGATGGCGCCGCGGGCAAGATCAGGCCGCACCCCCATGGCCAACAGCACGTGCGATGGGTCTGCGGATCCGGTAGAGCATGCTGAACCACTGGAAGCGGCGATGCCCTCCAGGTCAAGACCCACCAGGATGCCCTCACCCTCTACGTACTCGAAAGCGATATTGGCGTTGTTGGGCAGGCGGGTCTGGGGATGGCCCAGCAGCCAACAGTGATCAATGGATGAAAGCACACCCTCTATCAGACGGTCTCTAAGAGCCGCGAGCCTGATGCTCTCCTCCTCTCTCCGCTCCTCGGCCAGCTTCAGCGCTGTAGCCAGGCCCACGATGCCCGCCACGTTCTCGGTGCCCGACCGGAGGCCACGTTCATGCCCGCCACCGGTCTGGATTGGCAGGACTCCTACCCCCTCTCTCACGTACAGCAGGCCGACCCCCTTGGGCCCATAGAACTTGTGTGCCGACAGGGTCAGCAGGTCCACATCCAACTCCTGCACGTCCAGGCTCAAGGCACCTGCGGCCTGCACCGCGTCGGTGTGGAACGGTATGCCACGGCGACGCGCAATCTCTCCAATCTCAGCGATGGGCTCCACAGTACCCACCTCGTTGTTGCCGTACATGATGCTGATCAGAATTGTGGTCTCGGTGATCGCCCTTTCCACGTCTCGCGAGTCCACCAGGCCGTATTCGTCCACGGGGAGGTATGTCACCTCGAAACCAAACTGCCTCTCCATCTGCTCGCAGGTGTGGCTCACCGCGTGGTGTTCCACAGAGGAGGTGATGATATGATCGCCCCGCCTCCGGTTCATCCAGGACACACCTCTGATGGCCAGATTGTCGCTCTCTGTTCCACCGCTAGTGAAGATTATCTCCGCGCCCCTACAGTTCAAGATCCCGGCCACGGTGGCGCGAGCCTCCTCCAACCCCTGGCGCGCCTCCCTCCCCAGAGAGTGTATGCTGGAGGCGTTGCCATACCGCTCACTGAAATAGGGCAGCATGGCTTCCACGACCTGAGGATGAACAGGTGTCGTCGCCGCGTGGTCGAGATACACAGCTCTCCTTTCACCCATTGCTCCTCCGCCCCGACTCGTCGACGATGGAACACCGAAGACCCGCACTGCGCCACCCTCTCAGCCTATACTGATCGGCTCTACGAGATCCGCCAACGTAGTGGAATCAAGGACCTCTACCATGCCCTCGTGCATTCTCTTCCATACGTCCCGAGCCGTGCAGACCCCCTTGCGGGTGCATGAGTTCTCACCCTCAGCCCTGGGGATACACTTCAAGGGCATGATGAACCCTTCCTCCAAAGCACGCACCACGTCTCCGACTGTGATCTCCCACGGGGCGCGAGACAGTTCGTACCCCCCGCGGACACCTCGGGTGCTCTCCACCAGATTGGCACCTTTCAGCAGCGGCGCAATCTGCTCCAGGTACCCAAGAGAGATCCCCTGGTTTTCGGCCACGTCGTTAAGGGAGACAGGGCCCTCGCCGTAGCGACGGCCCAGCTCTATCATGGCCCTGAGACCATACTGTTCTCTTGCTGACAGCTTCATGGTGAAATTCCGAGTATCTACTAAGGATTAGCATACCACAACTTGTTCGTCACGTCAAGCAATCCCTGGCGAGAACCGGGATGGAGCCTCTCGCAGCTTGTGCGGCGAGAGGCCAAGAACAGCACCGTCCCCAGGTCGAGGAAAGAGCGAACATGCCCGCGCACCGCGGCACGGCATGGCAGGGCTCGCCCAACGGCGATGGGACGTCATGTTGAGGAGGCGCGGCTTACCTTGCAGGACTGACAGCGCGGACGAGGTATCTTCGGGGACCCGCTGAATGCATCCTCACGCGGGCGGCCCGCCCAGCGGACGCAAGACCGGTGGGACCGGTGAACCAACCGGCTCCACCGGCCGAGAGGCCCTATCCTATCACGAGAGGCACAAAGAAGCGATAATCAGACCCGTCACCGTCTTCGGCGAAGCTTGCGGTCACCGCTTTGTCGGAGTTCATGACGATGCGCACTGACTGATCGTCACCAGTAGCGTCGCCACCCCAGTTGGTGAACCCATACCCTGCCCCAGAAACGGCCGTCAGGACCAACTCTGTTCCCGACTCACATCCGTCCTCTACGCAGGCCACCGGCTCCAGCACTATCATACCACCACCGTTGGGGGTGACACTGGTGTAGAGGTGGTACAAGGGATCGGCTTGCTCCATGATGGGGACATACGCGTAGTTGTCAATCGCGCACTCCCCGTAGGCTATCCTGAACCAACCATTCTCGCCCCAGACGTTACCCCAGCTGTTCTTGGCAATCCAGTACCCTTCTTCGTCGTCGTAACCCACCAGAGTGACCGCATGAGCACCGACCCTCTCACCCGTCATGTGCCTGTATACTCCGCCGGCGTAAGAGAAGAAATCCGAGTATACCACCATCACCGCCTCGAAGGGCCCCTGATCGGCGAGGGTCTGCTTCATGGCCGCCCGATCAGTCAGGCCTACCCAGTCCTCTAAGCGTGTTGTTCGCGTCTCCCAGTCAGAGCACACGTTGCACGCCTGGGTCTGTGCGGAGTACTGATAGCAGGGCTCATCCACGACGCCGGTATCACGGGCGAAGTCCATCGCCGCGCTCGGCCACCATCCTGTCTGGCAAGTGGCGGTAGAGCCACAGAAGAAGAGGTGGGCCTCCGAGAGATCAGGGTTGAGCTCCGGGTCGCCCAGGGCGATCTCCAACCTGGACTCGATGGCTGCCGTGGTCCCGAACGCTACACAACTGCCGCAGCCACCCTGACTGCGTACGGGCGTGGTCCAGTCCTGCCCCCCGACGTCCCTCCAATCGACCCTCGACGGGTAGTCATAGCCGGCAAACAGGCTCACTCCTTGATGCTGCGCCTGCGCCTCCTCCCAGGCTTCGACCTCCAGGGGCACGCCAAGGCAGTACTCCTGCTCCATCGAGCCAAGGTCTGAGAGAGACATGACCTCGGACGGCGCCATCTCCGACCAGACCGTGTCACTGAGGTACCCGAGGTCCACATCGAGGGCTGCAGTGACGCCGGAAGTCGTCTCCAGAATGCCCCCACTGGACTCCTGCTGAACTCCCGTGGTTCCAACACAGTCGGCCGAACCAGGATCATCGGTTTGAGCACTAGCTGAGATCCCCAGGAGCAGGGTCAGGACCGCGGTCGCGAGGAGTGCGGATGTGCAAGCTACAACTGATCTGATTCTCATGTCCGTCCCCTCCCTCTCGGAGATCTGGGTGGGGACGAAAACAGCGCGTTCTCCGCCACCTGGCCCACAGATAGAAGAGAACGCGCTAGCACTCTAGCTGTCTATCGGAGGCAACCCGGCTACCGTAGTTCTCCCGAACCGTAGGCCCGTGGCTTTGCGTCCCCACCTTTCGATGGGTTTGCCTTTATCACCGAGTTAATGTTAAGGTCTTGCCACTACGAGAACGTCTGCTAAGGTAGTTCTTCCGAACCTGGGGCTCGTGGCTTCGCGCCCCCACCTTCCCCCGCGTTTACCGCCACCGGTGCACCGTCTAGGAACAGCTCTTGGCACCATGATCAGTATATCGGAAAACGGTCAGAAAGTCAATGGGAGAATAGTACCATCCTCTGCAGAGAGCCCCCAGGCCGCTACGTGGCCGCAGGTGCGGTACAGCCCACGTCCATTGAAGGTGTCGAGATCCGCATCCCCACGCAATCGCGACATGCCTCTCGCGCAGAGCACCCCAAGATGGCCTCAGCGACCCTACCCACCAATACCCTAAG
>JBAVWD010000501.1:0-1662 GCA_049697655.1 Anaerolineae bacterium
AGGTAGTTCTCCTCGTTTGTGCACTTGGCGGACGCCATCAGTGCCAGTGCATCGCCACCATGCTGGTTCTTGACCTCTGTGAACTTGTCAGCGACCAGGTCCATCGCGGTATCCCAGTCGGTTTCCACCAGAGCCTCGGGATCGGAGATTGGCGAGTGGGGATCGTGGGCTCGCCATTCTCCGGCCTCCACTCTCTTTTCCACAGCTGAGAGCCACTTGGCACGCACCAACGGGCGAGTCAGACGGTCGGGGTGGTGAACGTAGTCATAGCCGTAGCGCCCTTTGACGCAGAGCGATAGCCCGTTTACGGGCGCGTCCTCGGACGAGGTGACACGCACGACCTTGCCGTCTCGCACGTTCAGGTCGAAGGTGCAGCCCACGCCGCAGTAGGAGCAAGTGGTCCGTACCTTGGCCACCTGATTGGTGCGGCCGAGGCCCAGGCCCATCTTGTCGTGGAGCGCGCCGACAGGGCAGTAGGCCACGCACTGCCCGCAGCTCTCACAGCGGGCATCCAGCATGAACTGGTCGGCGCCGGCGACGAGCTTTGTCTTGAAGCCACGCTGGGCGAAGTTCCAGACATCACGGTTTTGAATCTCGCTGCACGCACGGACGCAGCGCCCGCACAGGATGCACTTATTGCGATCGATGAACACGAAGGGGTTAGGGTCGGGATCGATTTCATAGGAATGGCGAGTGCCGGTGTGCTGGGGCCATTCTACTCCGTAGTCGTAGACAATATCCTGAAGCTCGCAATCGCCGTTTGCCTCGCAGGTCATACAGTCGTTGGGGTGGTCGGTGAGCAGCATCTCCAAGACGAACTTGCGCGTTTCGCGCGCCTCGTCACTCTCCGTGTTGACGACCATTCCTTCGGTTGCAGGCGTGGTGCACGCGGTCTGGAGGCCCCGTGCGTTATCCACCGAAACCACGCACATGCGGCAGGCGCCCACATTGCTCAGGTCGGGATGATGGCAAAGGGTGGGGATGGTAATCCCCGCAAGAAGCGCAGCCTCTAGGATCGTGCTCCCCTCTGGAGCGGCTACTCTCCTGCCATTGATGGTTAGAGTGACATTCATAGTGTCTACCCCGCGTGACTAGATGACAACGATGGCGTCGAACTTACACACTTCTTTGCACAAGCCGCACCGCTCGCAGAGATCTGGATCGATGACATGAGGTTCGCGCTTCTCACCGCTGATGGCCTTGCTGGGGCAGTTGCGAGCGCACACCATGCAGCCGGTGCAGAGGTCCGGGTCGATCTGATAAGTGATCAAGGCGCGGCAACTGCCCGCCGGGCAGCACCCCCCCTCGATGTGGGCCCTGTACTCGTCTTCGAAGTGTAACAGGGTGGATATCACAGGCGCCGGGGCTAACTGTCCCAGGGCGCACAAGGAACCCTGCTGCATCCCTTTTGCCATTCGCCGGATTTCGTCCAGATCACTGGATTCTCCCTCGCCGGCGGTGATGCGCTGCAACACCTCCAGCATGCGCGTGCTGCCGATGCGGCACGGTGGGCACTTGCCACAGCTTTCGTCACAGACGAACTTCATGAAGTACTTGGCAAACTCGACCATACAGGTGCTCTCGTCGGCGACGATCATCCCGCCAGAACCCATGACCGAGCCTGCCTTCACCAAAGAGTCAAAGTCCACAGGGGTGTCCAGG
>JBAVWD010000502.1:0-4649 GCA_049697655.1 Anaerolineae bacterium
GTAAGGACCTGTCTTGGTGTTGGGGTGCCCCTTGCTTCTGGGACAGCCCCTGCAGCGTGGTTGCCCCATTGTGCACAACAAGGCTTGCTTACATGGCCTTGTCCATTGACACGGGTGTTGCCCCTACTGTGCGCAGCAAGGGTTGCTTCCGTGGCCCCGTGCGTGTAAAATGGGGGTAGGAAGGTACACGTGGACCTCTTCGAGTATTCCCTCAGCGATCAATTCAAGAAGGAAGCGCCCCTGGCGGCCCGCATGCGCCCGCGCAGTATCGACGAGATGGTCGGCCAGGAACATGTCCTGGGGCCGGGCAAGCTGCTGCGGCGGGCTATTGAGGCTGACCGCCTCGGGTCGATCATTCTCTGGGGGCCGCCTGGCACAGGAAAGACCTCTCTGGCTTCCGTGATTGCCAACACTACAGAGAGCGCTTTCGAGGGTGTGAGCGCTGTGATGGCTGGAGTGAACGAGTTGCGCCAGTTCATAGCCGCGGCCAAGAACCGGCGCGTGATGTCCGGACGGCGAACCATACTGCTGGTGGATGAGATCCACCACTTCACCAAGACCCAACAGGATGCGCTGCTTCCTCACGTGGAAGACGGTCTCATCACTTTGATAGGCGTTACCACGGAGAACCCCTACTTCGAGGTCATTGGAGCGCTGGTCTCGCGTTCCCGGATCTTCCGGCTGGAGCCTCTGACTGAGGAGGATCTGAGATCTATTGTGGCCAGGGCACTGGAGGACGAGGAGCGGGGTCTGGGCCATAAGAAGGTGGAGCTGGAAGAGGAGGCCCTGGCGCACCTGGTTCGCGTGGCTGGGGGCGATGCGCGAATCGTCCTCAACGCTCTGGAACTGGCGGTGGAGACGACCCGACCCGAGGAGGGCGGTGTGATTCGAGTCACCCTGGAGGTCGCGGAGGATTCAATTCAACGCCGCGCTGTGCTCTACGACAAGGATGGCGATGCTCACTACGACACTGTCTCGGCCTTCATCAAGAGCTTGCGGGGCTCCGACCCGGACGCCGCGCTATACTGGCTGGCCAGAATGATTCACGCGGGGGAGGACCCCCGATTCATCGCCCGGCGGATGATCATTCTGGCCTCGGAAGACATCGGCAACGCCGATCCCCAGGCGCTGACGGTGGCGACCTCAGCCGCGCAGGCGCTGGAATGGGTGGGACTGCCGGAAGCCCAGTACAGTCTGGCGCAGGCGGCGATCTACTTGGCCACCGCCCCCAAGAGCAACTCGGCAGGAGGCTACTTCAAAGCCCTGGCCGACGTGGAAGAGCAGGGAGTGGGTGAGGTGCCTGACCACCTGAAGGACCCGTCACGCGACGGAGAGGCTCTGGGCCACGGCAAGGACTACAAATACCCTCATACATACCCAGGGCACTTCGTGCGCCAGCAGTATCTTCCGGACCGCCTCCAGGGCAAGAGGTACTACGAGCCGTCCGAGGAGGGGTACGAGCGGGAGATTCGCAGGCGCATAGAGGACTGGCGCGGAGAGCGCCGGGGCGCACGTGAGTGACTTATCAGACGGTGTATTTGGCGTCCAAGTCAACCGAGACGATACTTGACAGGTGGTTCGCAAGGTGGTATACTATAAAGTCAATGGGTTGCCAAATCGACGTGCTGAGGTGCACCTGCGGCTCGTCGCCGAGTTGATGAAGGGATGGAGGGCTCACCGAGGAGTAGGTCTCTGATTCGTGTCCCCCGCTCACCATGCGCGCATCCTGGGGTCTCAGGTGCCAGGAATGGAGTCAGGGCTTGAGGGTGACAAAAGATGGAAGCTGGAGAACGGCTAGGGCCGCAGGGAGAAGACGGGGTTCTTGAGTTCGAGCACCGCGTATCGGAGCCTGAAGCCGCCGCGGAGGGCCCCCGACAGGCGGAGGATGTGCCCCAGCTGAAACGGGGACTCCCGAGCAGGTCGCCGTTGCTGGACAGGCTTGGGGCCCTGGTGACGATCTTCGATCGCCAGGGTAGGATACGGTGGATGAACCGCCTCTGCGAGCAGACCACCGGCCTGCCCTTCGAGGAGGTGTGGGGCAGACACATCTGGGAGGTGCTGGTACGTCCGGAAGATGCTGGCATCGTCAGGAATGCGCTGACAGATCTGGGCACCGGCCGGTTCAACAGGGGTTACGAGAGTCAGTTGCTTGCCCGAGGGGGAGAATCGCGGATCATTCAGTGGTCAACTGCGCCACTACTGGACGGCGAGGGACCGGTTGAATACATCATCGGCGTAGGTGTAGATATCACGGACAGGAAGTTGGCGGAAGAGACGCTCCGCAAGAGCGAGGAGCATTATCGGCACCTGGTGGAATCGTCGCCGGACGCGATATACGTGCATCACCGCGGGAAGATCGTGTTTGCCAATCGGGCAGGTGCCACGCTCCTGGGGGCATCAGATCCAGGAGAGGTCATGGGACGATCTGTGCTGGACTTCGTGCACGGCGACGATCGTGCCATGGTCAAGGCGCGTTTGGAGAAGGTGCTTGAGCATGACACGGAGCTGGCCCTCATCGAGCGACGGCTGGTGCGCCTCGACGGGTCGGTGGTGCAGGTCGAGGCTCATTCCATTTTCCCTTTCATGTACCAGGGCAAGCCCGCGGTGCAGGTGGTGGCGCGACGTCTGGCGGACACGGCGGAGGCAGAGGTGCGCATTCCCGACCACGATGGTCAGAAGTTTGAGACGCTGCTGGGCATAACATCAGAAGCGATCATCACCACTGATCTGAGGGGGCGGATCAAGGAGGCCTCGCAGCCCGCAGCCGAGCTGTTCGGTTTCGACGGCACTGACCCCCTGCTGGGCAAGAGCGCCTTCGAGCTAGTCTTGCCTGAGGATCACGAGGAGTTCATCCGGAATCTTCAGCGGACCTTCAGAGCAGGTGCCGTGGGTGGCATCGAGCTTACCCTCTTGAGGCAGGATGGTAGTCAGTTCCGCGCCGCTCTGGAGATGGCCCTGCTGAGGGGTGACGAGGGGAGACCTCAGGGTTTCATGGCCACGGCAAAGGATCTCACACGCGCTCAGGCACAGCCGGAAGCCCTCGATGAGCCCCTTCGTGAGGGGTCCGAGTCCTCCGCGTTGCTGGAGGCTTCTCGCGCGGTACTGGTGTATCGGGACTTCGAGCCTGCGGCGCGTGCCATCTTCGATGCCTGCAAGAACCTCATCGGCGCTGACGGAGGGTACGTGGGCTTGATGAACGAGGATGGGACCAGGGACAACGTCCTCTTCGCTACTCCAGAGGACCTCTCCTGGACGTGGATCCTGACCACTTCCAGGCCGCTGAGGGAGCTGAGGGCAGAGGTGTACCTCACTGGCAAGGCGATGTTTCTCAACGGTTTGACCTCCGCCAGGGGCTCGCGGATGGTCATGGAAGAGTACGCCCTGGTTGACAACGTGCTCTTCGCGCCGCTGAGGGTTGAGGACAACGCCGTAGGCTTGCTGGCCCTGGCCAACAAGAAAGGGGGCTTTGGCGAGGAGGATGCCCGTATGGCATCTGCATTCGGCGAACTGGCCTCGGTGTCACTGGAGAGCAGTCGTGCCCTGGAGGCCCTGGAGCTGAGCGAGGGAAGGTTCCGTTCGGTCGCCGAGGCGACGGGGGATGCCATCGTCACCTTCGATAGTGAAGAGCACATCGTCTACTGGAATCCTGGTGCGGAGGCCATCTTCGGCTTCGCCGCCGAGGAGATGATGGGCAAGCGGCTGACCCTGGTAGCCCCAGGAGATCTTCGCGAGGCGTTCAAGAACGCCGTCAACGAAGTCGAATCTGGCGGATCGTCCAGTAGCCTGGCTCAACCTGTGGAGATGATTGGCCGTCGAAAGGATGGAAGCACCTTCCCCTTGGAGCTCTCCTTCGCTGGCTGGAATACCCGCCGGGGCGTTTTCCTCACCAGCATCATCAGGGATATCACCGAGCGCAAGCTCGCAGAGCACGATCTGAGGCTGCTCGCCGATCACGATCATCTGACCGGCTTGCCCAACCGGTCGCTCTTCCGTGATCATCTGATCCAGGCTCTGGCAGCCGCCAATCGCTTCCCCCAGAGACTGGCGGTGATGACGATCGATGTGGATCATTTCAAGGGCATCAATCACCGGTTGGGATCCCAGGCTGGAGACCAACTGTTGCAGGCCCTCGGCGATCGTCTCACGGGGCTGGTGCGTACGGCAGACACCGTGGCGCGATCGGGCGACGATGAGTTCGTGCTGCTGCTGCTGGGCATCGAAGCGCCTGAGCACACCGACAGGGTGGCAGAGCGGATCATGCGGGCGCTGAAAGAGCCCTTCTACTTGAGCGGTCACGAGACCCGCATCACGGTGAGCATGGGTGTTGCAGTCTACCCCGAGGATGGCGAGGACGTGGACACGCTGATCAGGTGTGCGGACCTGGCCATGTGCCAGGCCAAGGAGGAGGGGCGGGACGGCTACAGGCGTTGCTTGCCTGCTACGGTGAGCGAGGAGGATTCTCAGCCGTAGGCCACCTGGATCCCTAATCGGACGAGGGACTATGGCGCGGTTCACGCGGCAAGCCCGACATCGCCTCGGTCACACGGTTCTTCCGTGGGCCGGGGCGGTCTTGCGTCTGGGGGCGAAGCCCAGAGCAAGGGAGAGTGTGGAAAAAGGGGGCACTAGGCAGGCGCCCGAGTTGGTTGCCG
>JBAVWD010000503.1:0-5792 GCA_049697655.1 Anaerolineae bacterium
GGTGGACATCACGTGGGCAGGTCCCTGGTCCATGCAGGGGGGGGTCAGGGCCTCTCATCCAGGCTGACCACCGGACTCTCATCGCCACTGGAACCGGCCACCAGACTGATCTCCAGCTCACCGGGGACGAGCACTACCCCCAGAACAGCAGGCTCGTCTGCAGCGCCCCAGTCTTCTTCACCGTCAGAGGCCAGCTCGCGCAGCAGCCTCATCGCTCCGGCAGAATCGAGCCGCCCGTAGTCGGACTCGAGCGCCTTCAAGAGCTCCTCCAGGTGCTCCCAGCTCTCCTCTTCCTGCCACCAGGAAAGCGAGCGCTGCGTCTCGGCCAGGCCCTCATCCAGGAAGTGGTTGGTGCGCACAACGAAGTCATTCTGGGCTTCGAAGACGGCGTTCAGGTGCTGGGAGAACTCCACCGCCTGAGCGTCCGGCCTCTTACCGTCGCCCAGAAGGACGTTATGCCCAGTCGTGCGCTCCTCCCCAGCCAGGATCCCCAGCGCTCCCGGTATGTCCCCCGCATCCTGGAGTACGTCACGTAGAACCAAGGGCAAGGGGACTCCATCCAGAGAGCTGTCTCCCGAAGGCGAGAAGAGGGCTGTCACAGAGATCTGCTCCTCGTTCAGCCCCACCTCGCAACCTACCGCCCCTGGCGGCCCCACGCAGACGAAACTACCTCCCTCCTCCGGCTGATACACTCTCATCACTAGCTCCTCGGGATGGGGCGTTGGAGAACCGAACTCAACGACTTGAAGCAGGCTGCCGTCCCTGGTGGCCAAACCAAAGACCGCGAATGCGCCTAGTGCTCTTGAGGTGGGAACGGGTCCCGACGTTCCACGGCGCGCGTCTTGGCCAGGGCCGCCGGGTGCGCCAGGAGGCCCGACATGGGGGGTGAAGGCTGGGGACAGGGAGAGAAGCAGGCCCTGAAGACTCTCGTCGGGCCACGGCCGAGCGACCAGATCATCGTAGGTGTTCAGAACCAACACGTCAGAATACGACACCCCGGCGCCGTCGGCGACCCCAGCCATCTCCGCCCTGTACTCGGGCCGGATCCTGGCTTCCGTCTGGTGAGCGTGGCGAAGCAGCAGGAAATGCGAGACTTGGCCTTCCTGGACAATCCCGCCCCACAGGCCATCGCCTATCCTGGCCCTGATCGCGTCGCCAAGCAGGACTCCGTGCTGATATCCCATCTCATACGGGCTACCGCTCAAATGGAGAACACGAAAGCCCTGTCGCCCCTCAACCCACCCCTCTCCGACGCGTGCGTTATGGCTTGCGGTGACAGGTCCAGCCGGAGCTTGGGTTGCAGGGAACAGCCACGATACCAGGGCGACGAGGAGAACGAAGAGAGGGACCAACAGCCTGCGTGCCAGACTCACCAACTATCAGGAGGGGCCGGCGCTCTCGATGGGCAACCGGACTGTGAACGTGCTACCCTTGCCCAGTCCGGTTTCCACCTCAATGGTGCCGCCATGATTCTTGACGATGCCGTACGAGACAGAGAGTCCCAGACCGGATCCGGCCATCTCCCCGCCTCCCAGTGGTCCTTTGGTTGTCACGAACGGCTGGAAGAGCTTGTCTAGGATGTGGTCGGGGATGCCGGTTCCAGTGTCGGTGAAGGCAATGAGGACGTCACTCCCATCCTTTCTGATCTCCACCGTCACGGTCCCGCCATCTGGCAGCATCGCATCCCGCGCATTGGTCAACAGGTTCAGGCAGACCTGAGATATCTGCCCCGAATCGCAAACGATGGGCGGAACCTCAGAGTATCTCCGCTCCACCACGATGTTCGATTTCTCCAGGTCCCGCTCCACCAGTTCTAGCGGGGCTTCCACAGCCCCTATGACATCCGCCAGCTCCATCCTCGGCTCCCGTCTCCTGGCGAACGTGAGCAGGTTCGAGGTGATCTTCTTCGCCCTGTCCACGGTCTGAATCACCACGTTGAGAGATCGTTTGATCTCATCCACGTCATCCGAGACTAAGCCCAGTTCGGTGTGTCCCGAGATGGCAGCCAGCAGGTTGTTGAACTCGTGAGCAACTCCCGCAGCCAGAGTACCCACGGCGGCCAGCTTCGACGATTCGATCAGTTCCTGCTGAGAACGCTCCAGGTCGTGCATCTTCTTCCGTAGCTCTTCGTAGAGAGTGGCGTTCTCGATACTGATAGCTGCGTAGTCGGCCAATGTAGACAGCAAGTACTCGTGCTCCTCGGTGAACTCCGCATCGGACTCCTGGTTGTCCACCGATAGCACGCCTATGACTTCCCCTCTCAACAGGAGAGGGACATGCAGCAACGATTTCACCAGGTAGCCGGTCTTCACCTTGAAATCGCGGCCCGTCCCCTTGCCACCACGCCTCACCGACTTACCCGACTTAACCACCTGCCCTGCCACGCTATCCTCGACCTTGAGTCTGAATCCTTGAGTCTGTACACTACCCAGGTTCTTGCCCGCCCTGAGGTAGAGGTCGTCGCTCACGCGGTCCACAAGCAGCAGGAAACCTTCCTCGGCCTTGGTGACGTAGACTCCAGCTTCCACGATGCGGCTCAGTAGCTCCTCTATGTCCATGAGGGAGACTACAGACTTGCCCACGGCCGACAGAATCGTCAGTTCCTCGACCCTTCGCTGCAGGCTGCCGGTCAACTCGGCCTTCTCTCTGCGCAGCCTGGTCTCTGCCAGCGTCCGCTCAAGGACCTCGATGACCTGTTCTGTCTTGAAGGGCTTGATGATGTAGTCCCTGACCCCAAGGCGGAACGCCTCCACGGCGACACTCTCGGAGCCATAGGCAGTCATCAGTATGACAGGGATGTCGTTGTCATCCTGCTGCACCCTTCTGAGGACGTCCAGCCCGGACATGTCGGGCAATTCGAGGTCAAGCAACAGGAGATCTGAACCTTCAGAGGCGAGCTTGCGCAGCCCTTCCTGCCCCGTAGTTGCACTGGCGACTTGATAACCGTGATAGGGCAGCACGTCCTCCGCCAGGAAAGAGAGGATCTCGTGGCTATCTTCAATGATGAGTACTTTCTCGCCAGCCATCGCGTACCCCCCAGAGGTCCGGTGTTCGCTGAGGCGTCGTGAATTCTAGGGTATCACACTTGTACTGCGTTGTCAAACAAGGAACCGAGATGCAGAAGTGTGCTGTGCCGCAGACCAAACAGGTCTGGGCTTGTCCTGGAAAGCTTGCTTCGCACACCAAGTAGGCGCCGTGAGGCTAGCCCCACCGTAGGGACACGAGCGCCGGCTCGGAGCGCCATCGGGCCGAAGCCTATGGTCCGCCCTTCTCACCCACCACTCTTGAAGGCACTGGACAGTTCTGACGTCAGATCCAGGTAGAGGTTGCCATAACTGACACTGGGTTCGATCTGCGTGCCCTCCAGCCACTCGTTGAAACTGGTGATCACAATCAGGTCCGGTTCGCTGTCCATCGCCGCCTGCCACGCCTCTCGATAGTAGGCACCGTTCCTTCGATCGTGAGCGAAACGACCGGATCGTCCCTGGATGAAGAGGTCGTTGTAGCCCGGCATGACCGTAGCCACCCACAACCTCCGAGCTGCATGCTCCGAGCCGTAACTCCGTACTCTACCCCCCCAAGTGCTCAGGGTGTTGTGTACGTTGGCCGGAGGATTCCAGGTGATGTTGTACAAATGATGTCCGTCGAACACACGCTGGAACTCGATATCAGCGCCATCGGCGATCCATAGGGTGTTATGTTGGGGATCCACCTGCTGCCGAATGGAGGCCCAAGCATCAACAGCAGCTTGCCCCTGACCCGTGAAGACTTGACCCACGGCCCAGAAGAAGAAAACGGGCTTGCCCTCATAGCGAAGAAACGCTGCATGCGCGGCATGGTTGTTGATGAGGTACCGCAGAGCCTCCACGATGTCTGCCTGGCTGTGATAGAAAGGCGAGCGCGTCTCGAAGTCCACGGTGCAACGGAACCCCCGCTCCGCAGCCACCTCGAGCAGGGTTCGGAAGTTGTTCTCCGTCTGGTTATTCTGCACCGCGGGGCCATACCACGCCATGGCGAAGGCATCGATTCCAGCACCCCGGGCCTGATCGACATGTCGGACGATGGTATCACGATCCTTTGAAGCATAGGGCACGGCGGGAGTGTCAGATACCTTGCCAGGCGCCCACTGGTCCAGCCCATACCAGGCATAGTAGAAGGCAACCACCGTTCGCTCCCCCGACGGACCGGCTCCGGGCGGAGCGGGATTGGGGGGTTGAGTAGGTGTGGGCGAGGGTGGTACTGGCGAGGGGCCGGACGTGGCAGTGGCTGTCGGCGACGGCGTCGCGGTTGCAGATGCAACGCTGTTGGTGGGAGACACTACAGGGTTTGGGCTTGCCACGTGGCGTTGTCCTGGAATAACCAGCTCTTGTCCCACGGAGAGCATGTCGCTCCTCAGACTGTTCAACTCCATGATGGCTGCCACCGTGGTGTTGTACCGGCGTGCAATACCGCTCAAGGTGTCGCCGGGCTGCACTGTGTAGACGAGGAAGGCTGGGGTCGGTATGTACGAGATCGGTGTGTAGGTTGGCGTTGCGGTGGAAGTGGCGGTAGGTCCACTAGGTGTCGCGGTACTGGCTGTCGTCCGCGTGGGAGCCCGAGTGCCCTCGCTCTCACTCACGGGCGATGGGGCGTCGGCACCGGCTGTCGCGAGCCGCCCAGCATCGCGGGCAACAAAACCCAGCAACAGGTAGACATATAGGCAGGCTAGCAAAAGAGCAGCCAGCCCGGTGACACTCGTGGGCCCGAGTCTGGCCGTCGCCGTCCGCAGAGCCTGCATCAGTCGGATCGGCTTCACCCTGCCTCCCACAGGCGGCAAAACGCGCACAGTCCAGGAGCAGTGGTAGGCTGTCCGCACCGCTCGCACTCGCCCAGCTCCAACTCCTCCGCATCCCTCTGGAAGAGCCCCTGCTTGGCCCGAGCCTGCAGAAAACTCAGATAGAACTGCTGCTTGGCACCGCGGGACCGCGCCTCCAGCTGATTCAACAGTTCCTTGTAGAGAATGGTGGTAGCGCCTTTCGCATAGGGACACTCGTCGTAGATGTAGTCGATGCCCCGCAGCAAGGTGTAGGCAGCTGTCTCTCGTTCGTAGAAGCGAAAGAAGGGCTTCACCTTGCGCGCCAATCGCGGATGGGTGCTGGGCAATACGGGTGCCTGACGAGCGAGATAGCCTGTCTGCCAGCGCAGGGCGTTCTGGAGGAGGACTGCTGCCTCGTCATCCAAGTTGTGCCCCGTAGCCACGGCGGCGAAGGCTCCCTCGCAAGCCTCGCGGTTCATGACGTGCCGCTTCACCAGCCCGCAGAGTGAGCACGCCTTCCGGCCACGCTTCTCGCGTGCGAGGTCCGGAACCGACTTCCCGTATCCGCCCTCCACCTCAACCACACGAAAAGAAGCACTCCCGCGTCGTGCCGCGAAGCGCTCCACCATGGCCCTGGACCGTGCCGAATACCCCCCATCACCGATTCCGAGATCGATGTGCAACCCCTGCACCTCATAGCCCAGACGAAGCAGGATGTCCCACAGAGCGAGGCTGTCCTTGCCTCCGGAGACGGCCACAAGCACACGATCCTCCCGTCCGAACATTCGATACTTCTCAATAATTCGCTCGGTATGAGACACGAACCACGCCATGAAGTGCTCGCCGCACAGGGAGAGCTTGTGCTGGCGCATGTTGACCGCCGCCGGCATGCCGCACATCCTGCACCTCACAGCCTAAGCCACCTCCTGCAGCCAGCGTCGCCCATGCCCCCGGAGATGACGGCTATCAGCTTGACCTCATCCCCCTCCTCTAGCAC
>JBAVWD010000504.1:0-2533 GCA_049697655.1 Anaerolineae bacterium
CCCCTGGATATGGTGATGTAGTGGGTGGTGGGCAGGAAGTTGGCCTGAAGCTGGGCAGTGAGAGAAGTCCTGTCCACCGGGTCTATCAGGCCGGACAGGAACATGGATGGTATGAAGAGGACCAGGAACAGGACCACCATGGCTGCCTGTTGACTGGACAAGAAGTTGGCCAGGAAAAGGCTGAGGCAGAGCGCTCCCAGGAGGAAATCGGCGGTCAGCAAGAGGAAGAGCGGGATGCTTCCACGGAACGGTACACCGAACCACAACGTCGCCACCAGCATCACTGGCACGGCACTAACGACACCACACAACAGGTAAGCTGCCAGCTTCCCGAGCAGCAGATCGGCGCCACCTAGAGGCGTGGCGAAAAGACCCTCGATGGTCCCGACCTCTTTCTCCCGGGTCAACGACGTGGCTATGGAAAAGGCGGGCATACACATCACCACCGCTATGAGACCGGGCACCATACTGTGCAGAGCTCTCAGATTGGCGTTGTACCATACTCGCCTGCGTGTCTCAATGGGCATTAACTGGGCCTGGACTTCCTCAGAGACGGATGCGGGTCCAGCAGCGAAGCCTTCCGTCCGACCTCGGAGTTGGCCCAGCATTTGGGAGACTGTACCCGGGTTGGTGCCATCAAGGATCACCTGGATCTCTCCTGTCTCTCCGGCGCTCAGCCGCTCCATCAACCCCGGGGGGACAACGACCACACCTTGAACGCGCCCGGTGAGGAGAAGCTCGTCCATTCTGTCGCTGCTGGAGATGTCCTCACTCAGAGTGATGGTGCCATCTTCGGTGAGCGCAGAGATGTACTGCCGCGAGAGAGATGACCTGTCTCGGTCAAAGATGCCCAAGGTGAAGTGCTCGACGTCCCAGGTGAAGAGGTAGGACAGCATCACCAGCGTGAAGGCGGGCGAGATGAACACCATGAAGAAGGTCCTGCCGTCCCGAAGGATGTGGAGCATCTCCTTACGGCCGATGGACCACGCTCGGTGTAGCATCTAAGCGATGGACCCCACGCCGTGGGATGCGTGTACTTCCTTGACCACTGCCTTATCCCGCAACATTCTTCTGTGTTGGAGTTCTCGTCCAGCTGCTTGTGGAGAATGGTGAGTGTAACGGTGTTGATGACCTCACCCTCGAATCCACCAGAGCGAACCAGGGCTGCCGTCGACCCTGGGGGCAGCAGTGAGAGCATACGATGCATAGGACTTGGTGGGCAACTCTGCTGTAAGACATGACTACTCCAGGCGTTTACGAAAGCGCCTGACAGCCACACCAAAGATGATGGCGCCAAAGAGAGCGATGGTGAGCACCTCGCCGATCAGAACCTGAAATCCGACGCCCTTCAGTATGATCCCGCTGGCGACCGCTGACATATAACGCAGCGGTATGACGTCGCTGGCCAGCTGCAGTGCTCTGGGCATGGCCTCCACCGGGAACAGGAAGCCTGATAGAAAGATGGAGGGCAGTAAGGTGAAGAAGCTAAGATACATGGCCTCCTGCTGCGTCCTGGCTATGGTGGAGATGAGGATACCCAGTCCCAGGGTGGTCAGGAGAAACAGGGTGGAGATGGCCAGAAGCAAGGTTAGGCTTCCGCGAATGGGCACGCCGAACCAGAAGACGCCGATGATCAGTATCTCTGCCAGGTCGAAGAAGGCGATGGCCACGTAGGGGACAACCTTGCCCAGTATGAGTTCGGGAGGGGTGATGGGGGTGACCATCAACTGCTCGATGGTGCCCTGTTCTCGCTCCCGAACAATGGCCAACGAGGTGAAGAGCGTGGTCAGGAATTGCAGAATCATAGCGACGAGGCCTGGGATCATGAAGTTGACGCTCTTCATCTCTGGGTTGTACCACACGCGCGTATGGACTTCGACGCCTGGCAAGGTCTCCAGGGTGAGCCCGATGCGCTCTCCTGCCAACTCAAGGGACTGGGCCTGGGCTACCGTTTGGGCTGCCGCAAAGGCCGTCCTGGCCACTGTCGGGTCAGACCCATCGATCACGAAGGAGACTGAAGCGCCCTGGCGCTTCTCAAGGTCGTAACCATAGCCAGAAGGGATGATCAGGCCTGCCCGAAAGGTGCCCTTGTCTATGAGGCGGCGGAGTTCCTCTTCGCTGCTTACGTGGGTGGTGATGTCAAAGTAGGTGGAGGCCCGGTAAGCTTCGATGAGATCGCGGCTTTGAGATGTAAGATCCTGATCTAGGACCACGGTCGGGATGTGGTCCACGTCGCTGGTCATGGCGTAGCCCAGGAGCAGGAGCTGCATGATCGGAATGATGAACATCACAGCAAGGGTGCGCGGGTCGCGCACGATGTGGATGAACTCTTTGTAGATCACGTAGAGAATGCGACTGCTCATAACCGTTTCCTGAAGCGTGAGGCGCCCAGCCCTAGCATGGCAACGGCGAAAACGCCGAGAGCCAGGACCTGCTCCCAGAGAATGGTGAGCCCTGCTCCTTTGAGGATGATGCCTCGGACGATGACCAGCAGATAGCGCAGGGGGATCAGGTAGGAGATCCACTGCAACAC
>JBAVWD010000505.1:0-3478 GCA_049697655.1 Anaerolineae bacterium
GGAGAGGGCAGGTACGGCGCTCGGCAACTTGTGGAGATACCGCAGCCTGGCGATGGGGACCACCGAGCGCTAGGACGCCGGGCGCGCTGCATGGCAGGCGCGGCGTCCCGATGGGCATACCAGCAAGGGCAGCGAGCAGTGGAGCTTCGAGGTGCCTGCGCTATCTGGTCCTGCGCGTCCACCAGGCGGAGAGCGCAGTGGCGGGCACAAGCACGAGGAGCAGGCCGAGAGCCACGAGTTCGGCGAGGCGCAGG
The DNA here is from genome assembly GCA_049697655.1 of Anaerolineae bacterium. Lineage (GTDB taxonomy): Bacteria > Chloroflexota > Anaerolineae > UBA7937 > B3-Chlor > JAUVXJ01. The sequence continues at coordinate 255 of JBAVWD010000505.1, forward strand.
GCGGACAGAGGCGCGGCTCCGCCCCGTGGCTGGGATGGGGTCTGTCCAAGGGCCTGCCCTTCGGCCTCGTCCGTCATGGCCAGCATCTGAGGCGTTTCCTGGGGTGCAGGGGCAACGGCACGCTCTTCCCCCTCTTGCGGAGGGGTAGAAGCCGGAGGCGGCACCGCAGGCTCGACGACCTCACCAGTAGTGGGGCTGGGCGCTGGCTCTGCAGGAGCAGGCGTAGGGGTCTCGGCGCCTTCTACTGCCCCTGCTCCAGATGGAGGCTCTGGGGATCCTTCAGCGGTGGGGGTTCCGACAGGTTGGCCACCTGCCACCCCGGGCGGCGGGGTAGCTGTCTCCTCTGCAAGCTCGTAGGCGGCAGCAGGCTCAGTGGGTGTGGTCGGTACAACCTCCTGCGCGTTCTCGGGAGGCGTAGCCTGTAGCTCCTCGGTCTCCTTATCTTGGCCCAGCATCGGCGCCTCTTCAGCGGGGGCTGGCTCCATGTAAGGCTCGTAGGAGGGTGCCAGTGCCACCTCGGGCGCGAGAGCGGCCGGCGCCAACGAAACCAGCGGTCCTCCAAAGACGTGCAGGGCCAGATCGCCCCCGATGAGCAGTGCGAGCATAAGCGCCGCGATAGCGGTGGCTCCCTTGAGCAGCCCGTAGCCCCAGGCGGATGGTGCTGGCGCAGGCCTAAACTTCGCCACTCTGGGACGGACAGCGAAGGAGCGCGGCGCAGGGATCACCGGCAGCTCCTTCAGGAGAGCCACGGTCTGTCGAAGTGTGCGCAGATCCTCAGCGCAGGCCTGGCACTCCTTCAGGTGTTGCTCCACCCGGGTCCGCTCGCGCGTCGTGAGTTCCCCGTCGATGTATGCAGAGAGGGATTCTCCTACCCAGTCATGTTCGGACTTCTTACGCAGAATAGACATGCTAGCCCTCACCCCTAAGACGGTAGCGGGCGGGCAAAAGTTCCCCTTCTTCGAGCAAACAGTTGCGTAGCCTGGTCCGCGCGCGGTTGAGGCGCGATTTCACCGTGCCTAGCGAGGCATTGGTGAGCTGGGCGATCTCGTTGTAGCTCAGGCCCTGCACGTCCGACAACACCAGGGTCACTCGCTGGTCAGGAGGGAGAGTCTGAATGCCTTGCTGAATGGCCTGGCCAAGCTCTCGTCGCAGAGTGTGCTCCTCGGGGGTCTCATGCCCGTTGACGAAGTGGGAAGAAGGATCGCTGTCAGTGTAGGTCGCTTCCAGTGAGCTGGTCGGCCGCCGCTGGCGAAGCCGGAGTTGATCGTAGCACGCGTTAGTGGCGATGCGCAGCAACCAGGCTTTGAAGGAACCGCCTTTGAACCTGGCCACAGCCTGGTATGCCGAGAGGAAGGTCTCCTGGCTGGCGTCGGCCGCTGCCTCGGTGTCGCCGAGGATACGGTAGGCCACGTTGTAGACCATGTCCTGGTAGTGCGATACCAGTTGGTTGAAGGAATGGGTATCGCCCTGTCTGGCAGCGTCAATCAGAGTCTTTTCGTCCACTTGACTTATCGGGCTCCATGCTCTATACTCCACGAAACTGAGCGCCGAAGTGGCGGAACAGGCAGACGCGACGGTCTCAAAAACCGTTGAGGGGCAACCCTCATGTGGGTTCGAGTCCCACCTTCGGCATGGGTCATTATAGCAGCTTTCCAGTAGCTCAGCTAGGATTTCGAGATGTGAGTCGCGAATGAACTGGTCTTGCGACGCCAAGACAAGTACGACGAACCGACGAGGCAGCAAACCGTATGACGGTTGAACGTCGGTTCTCTTTTGTTGATGGCGTGGCGCTGTGGAGCAAGGTATGAAGGCCTCAAGGGCAGTGCTGGCGCTGCTGCTGGTCGGAGCGGCCGTAGGCATCGGTCTGGGGTTCCTCATCGGCTGGGGTCTGTGGCCGGTACAGTACTACGACACGGATCCCGTCGATTTGAAACAGGAACATAAGGAAGAGTACGTTGTCCTGGTAAGCGCCGCGTACGCCCTGAACGGGGACCTGGAGCAGGCGAAGGACAGGCTGGCCAAGCTGGAGGATGAAGATGTCGCCCAGGTCGTGGCCGGTGTGGCCCAGCTCTATCTCGAGGAGGGCAGGGATACCACCACCACGCGCAACCTGGTGATGTTGGCCGACGCCCTGGGCTCTAGCACGGAAATCATGCTGGCCTACGTGGCCACGCCAACGCTGGCGCCCACCTTCACCCCCACCGCTACCGAAGTTCCCACCTCTACGCCTACCGAGATACCTACCGAGACACCAACCGTGGTGCCTTCCGCAACTGGGGTGCCGCCGACGTCGACTTCGACTAGGGCGCCAGCCACTCCCACGTTCACTGCGGTGCCACCCACGCGCAGCCCTCCACCGACCACGAGCACACCCCAAGGGCCGACACCGACCTTCACTCCGGTGCCACCCACGCCAACGTCCACAGTGGGTTCGCCCACTAAGACGCCAACTGCAACCTCACAGCCCGTGGGAAGCTGCCCCGGCCGGCCGGGCATCACCGTTCGAGACATAGGCGGTGGGGGCAGAGATTGGGCATGGTTGCGCGAAGTATTCGGCGGCGTCGGCACACAGGAGGCCGCCAACTGCCCGGGTGGCGCAGTTTACGCCGTGGACACCCTGTGGGAGTCCCATGATGTCGCGCTCAGGGCCACCGTCCTCGACGGAAGCGGGAACCGCATGCCCAATGTACCGGTGGCCTTCTTCGGTTTTGGTGCCACTGTTGACACGCCCGGGGCATGCCGACCCAACGCCACGGTCGTATATACCAACCAGGACGGGGAAGCCAACATGGTGATGGGATGGGGTAGTGCGTACATACCCCCGGCGGCTGGCTACCACGCGGTGTGGGTGATGGATTCGGTAGCCAGTGACTGTGTCACTGGGTTGGGGATGGTGGATTACACGGAGCATTGGCATCTGAACGTGACTTTTCGACAAGTTACCCACTAGGCGGGTTGTGAGGGGAGGGGCTTGGATTTGCAGGAAGGCAGAACGTATCTGGCCTGGGCGTCTACAGTCTTGGGGCTGGCGGTGATGCCAGTGCTCTGTCTGATGCTGAGTTCATGTCTCTCGCCGGTTGAGGAGACCACGACCAACAACGCGGTGTTGATGGAGTATCTCCGCGAGCAGTACGTAGCGGGGGTGAGCGATTCCTACGCTGCCCATGGGGACCTGGGGCAAGCTCGAGAGCGGCTTGCTCTTTTGGGTGACGAAGACCCCGAGG
>JBAVWD010000506.1:0-2037 GCA_049697655.1 Anaerolineae bacterium
AGCAAGGCCTCACGGTGATGCTGGTAGCGCACCCAGACGCCTGCCGGATCTGTCGGAACCTGCAGGGACGCATCTTCGACCCTCTGGCGGCGCCACCTTTGCCGCTGGAAGAGTGCCTCACGCCGCCCTGCCGGTGCCGGTACGAAGGCTACGATGCACGGACCGTGGTCTCCAGGCTGTTGAGGGCCGGCGTGAGCGCGGTGAATGAGGAGAGGCTGGATGAGGCTCGAGAGCTGCTATACCAGGTGATCGATCTGGACGAGCGCAACGAGAGAGCCTGGCTGTGGCTGAGTGCGGTGGTGACAGGAATCGATGAGCGCATGGTTTGCCTGGAGAGTGTGCTGGCCATCAACCCGCATCACGAGCTGGCCAGAGAGGGGCTTCGCTACTTGCTGATGCAGAGACGTGAATTGGGCGAAGGCCAGAGGAGGGCAAGGAAGATAAGGGCAGCCAGAGAAGCGATCGACCACCTGAAGGCCAGTCAGTCTAAAGTAGTCGCCCTCAGGGAGACACCCCCCGTGCCTATGAGGACTTCGGGAGAGATGATGCCCACTCGTCCGACGGCCGGCGTACAGCTCGCCATGGCGTCCCCGCGACGGAGGGAAGAGAGACCGCAACCTGCGATGAGCTTTCCCATGGTCTTCCTCTGTGTGCTCCTGGCGGTAATGCTGCTGGTCATGATAGGGGCGGCCCTCGTGTCTGCCGCAGGCTTTCTGAGGTAGATTATGAAATCCAGGTCCAGGCTTGCCATAACGATAGGCGGCATAGTCGGAGGTTCGCTGCTGGCATTCTGCTGTGGCCTGCTTCTCACGGTGCTGGTCATTGTGCCGGTGAGAGAGGGCAGAGGATTCCCACCCAGGCCACCAAGTGAGCCAACGGCAATGGCTTCGCCTTCGGTGGGGGTTGGGCCCATAGCCCGCGGCACGCCCAGCGCTCCCTCTCCCACGCCGACCTACTCCATCATTCTTTCGAGCCCCACGCCCCCGAGCTCGTACTCGAGCCCAGTGCCGTCGGCGACGTTCACGGTCACTGAGCTACCGACCACGGCGCCTCCGCCGACGGCGACTCAGCCCCGCTTCCCCTTTCACTATGTGGAGGGCAGTAGGGTAGAGGAGTTGCAGTGTACTCAGCCTTACTTGCAGGGCTGGGTGAAGGACGCGGGCGGGGCCCCGCTGAACGGCGTCACCATCCGCTGGCAGTACTGGAATAACGCTGAGTACGTCATCAGCGGTGATCCTCAGTTGGTGTGGCAGCCGGGTGAGTTCAAGTTTACCTACTATGCAGAGAATGCCAACCTGGAGGCGGATTTTGTGCTCCAGGTCTTGGAGAGCGCGGACAACCCTGTGCCCCTGTCTGAGCCGCTGCTAATCCACTACGCTGGCTGCGCAACCATGGGCCAGATCACGAACATCGTCTTCAAACACTACTAGCCGCCGGGCAACTGAGGACGAATGGCCAAGGAGGCCCGCCGCCATTGTCCCGCGGCGTCGCGGGTTCGTTGGCCTCCCGGCTCATAGGAGAAGTTGTCGCCTCGTCCTACGGTAGCGTCTCGGCGACTATGCTGTTGCGCCCCGTGCCTTCGGATCCTGTTGCCGCTCCCCGGACCTCAAGACCCACGCTCATGCCCTATGTGGAAGTATCGCTTGGAGTAGGCGAGGAGGCCCAGGGTGACCAGGAGCGGTATTCCCGCCAGCACTGCCAGGTGGGCACCGTGGATGGGTATCCCATCCAGTGCCTCCATCTCCAGTGGTGCGAACTTCATGTGGAAAAGGATGTCTGCGAAGGTCATCCTTGACAGCGCGGCGATGGATGAGAAGTTCAGGAACCCCCAGTAGACCAGCGCTCCCCACCAGGCCCAGCGTCTCAGCCTCAGCAGCCCCCAGATCAGCCCCACCAAAATCAGTGTGGAGAGGCCGATCAGCTCGATGCCCTGTAGTTCGAAGATGAGGATGTGGAGGAGCGGGAATATGCCGTTGAAGAGGATGAGCACGTGCAGGACCGCGATGGTCAATCCGAAAACCGCACAGACCACGAGGA
>JBAVWD010000507.1:0-7831 GCA_049697655.1 Anaerolineae bacterium
TGGAAATCCTGGTTATTGATGACGACTCTCCTGATGGAACCGGACAGATAGCGGACGATCTGGCAGCGCACCATGCTGATCGAGTTCATGTGATACATCGCCAGGGGAAGATGGGCCTCGGCACGGCGTATGTGACAGGGTTCCGGTACGCCCTGAATTCCGGTGCGGACTACGTGATCCAGATGGACGCCGATTTCTCCCACTCTCCGTCCTACGTGCCGGCCTTTCTAGAGAAGATACGCGAATGCGACGTGGTTATCGGGTCACGTTATGTCGCGCACGCCAGAATCGACGAGCAGTGGAGTCCCTGGAGGCGCTTTCTCAGTTGGGGAGGGAACGCCTATGCCAGGTTGATCACCGGACTGCGGATACACGACGCCACCGGAGGGTTCAGGTGCTTCCGAAGGGAGGCTCTCCTGGCATTGGACCTTGATCGAATCCGCTCGGAGGGTTACGCCTTTCAGATAGAGGTCGCATACGCGTGCCAAACCAAGGGACTCATCCTGGGTGAGATTCCCATCTACTTCGAGGACCGTTCCATGGGGCTCTCCAAGATGAGTTGGAGCATCGTCCTGGAAGCGATGTGGCGTGTTTGGCAGATGAGGTGGCGCTACCGGGGCGGCAAGAGCCGTTCACCAGACGGGGTCGGTAGTTGATCCGCAGAGAGAGACTCAAGGACGTCCTGGTCATCCTCTTCTTCCTCGCGCTCCCACTACTTCTCTTCTGGCCCGTCACCATCGGCGACAGAAGCCTCATTCCTTTCGACAATCTCTATGCGTTCGAGCCGTGGCGGACCTTCGCTCAAAGCATGGATGTCGGCGTTCCTCACAACGAGCTCCTGAGCGACCTTCTGCTTGAGAACTACGCCTGGAAGACTTTCATTGTCGAGGCTCTACGGGACGGCCAGGCACCCTTGTGGAACCCCTATGTCTTCACTGGGGTCCCGTTCCTGGCAGCAGGCCAGCATTCAGCGCTCTATCCATTCAGCATCCTCTTCTACATCTTGCCTGTACCCCGCGCGTACGGCTTGTTCACCGTGCTGCACCTCTTCCTTGCCGGGCTGCTGATGCACTTCTTCGTGCGCAAGCTGGGCGTCGGCAGACTCGGTGCGACCGCCGCTGGAGTCACGTATGCTCTGAGCCTGTTCATGATCGTAAGCGTCGACTTTCCTATGGTCATCGCAGCGGTAACGTGGCTCCCCCTGGTCCTCGCCATGACGGAACTCGCCATCAAGAGCCAGGAGGCTGGCGCGTCGCACAGTCTCCTCATTCCCTGCGCCCTAGGTGGCGCGTTGGCTCTGGGGATACAGTTCCTCGCAGGGCACGCGGAGATGTCCTATTACGTGGTCATGGTTACAGGCTTCTATGCCGCCTGTCGCCTGGGTATCCTGTGGTGGCGCACGAGGGCACTGCGGCAGGCCGCACTGGTCGCCCTGACCCTGGGGGGCATGATAGTCCTGGGAGTAGGCCTGGGAGCCGTCCAGCTCGTTCCCTTCCTGGAGTTGGCAAGTGTCAATTTCCGGCAGGGCTCTGCAAGCTACCAGGAGATCATCGGCTGGGCGTATCCCTTGCGCCAGGTGATCACCTTCTTCGTCCCCGACTTCTTTGGGAATCCCAGCCACCACGGCTACTTCGATGTGGTGACTCGCCAATGGACCCCTGTCACACACAACGCCTACGGACAACCGACAGACACCATTTTCTGGGGCATCAAGAACTACGTAGAGGCTGGCAGCTACGTAGGGCTTCTGCCGATCCTTCTCGCCGTGGTGGCCGTCATCCGACGAAGGGGACGATATGTGTGGATCTTCTCATCTCTGGCAGTGCTCTCTTTCCTGCTGAGTTTTGGCTTCCCGCTCTATGCTCTTCTCTACTGCTTGCTGCCAGGTTACAGCCAACTCCATACGCCGTTCCGATGGGTGTTCCCCTTCGCCGTGAGCATGGCTGTACTGGCAGGGTTGGGAGTGGAAGCTCTTGGCCAGAGCGCCAGAGCAGCAGAGCGTTCCCGGATCAGACTCCATGCTCCCCGCGCCCTCGGATGCCTGGCTTCGGTGGTAGGGGCCATAGGCCTGGCGTCGCTGCTGTTGGTCTTGCTCGTGCCTGGCCGTTTCATCACGCTAGGCGATGGCCTGTTGGCCAGTTCAGACCTTGCCAGACAATCCTTCCCAGACGGGCAAGCGTTTCTCTCATACCAGTGGCGAAACCTGTTCCTCTTCAGCCTGTTCCTGATGGCTTCTGGGGCAGTATTGCTCATGAGCCACTGCCCTCTCAGGTTGCCAGGTCCCTTGCGGGCCCACCAGCTCTGGAAGCCGCTGGCTATTATCGTTCTCGTCCTGGACCTAATGGTTGTCGCGCGAGGATTCAACCCTGCGGCAGACGTTCGCCTTGGAGAGTTGACACCCCCTTCTGTGGAGTTCCTTGAGGCCGACGATGAACTGTGTCGCCTGACCTCCTTCAACGCATCCGGAGAGAAGACCCTCAACCCCAACGTGGGGATGTACTACCGCCTGCACGACATCAGGGGATATGATTCCATTATCCCCAGGCAGTACGCAGATCTCATGGGGCTCATCGAGAACCAGGGAGAGCTAATCTACAATCGCATCGCTCCACTGTACCGGTACGATTCCCTCGATTCCCCTCTCCTGGATCTCCTCAACGTCAAGTACGTGATCTCCACTCAGCACATTCCAAACCCCGGCTACACCCTCGTCTACGATGATGAGGTACGCATCTATCGCAACGACGACTATCTGCCGCGCGCCTTCATCGTCCACCGCGCTGACGTGATAGAGGACGAGGGCTCACTGCTCCAGGCAATGCAAACGCTCAATCCGAGAGAACGTGTCCTCCTGAGTGAAGCCCCTCCCCAGGAGTACCTGTCCACCGTCGCTTCCACCCAGGGCGCTCATACACCGGAGGTTCGTTTCCAGGAGTACGATCTCAATGACGTCACCGTTGAAGTGGAGATGCCCCAGGCTGGATGGCTGGTGCTGGCCGACAGCTACTTCCCCGGGTGGAAAGCCTTCCTCCAACTCGACGACGGAAGCGAACAGGAACTCCACATCTTCAGGGCAAACCAGAACTTCCGTGCCGTATACCTCAGTCCAGGGCTCAACGTAGTACGCTTCCGCTACAGCCCGATGTCCCTCAAGCTGGGCATCTACGCGAGTTTCATAGCCCTGGTTGTTGTCCTCTCCGGGGCAGGATTCTGGCTGTGGGGGCGTCTATATCGGGAACGGGAGGAGGACCCCGTCATCAAGCGTGTGGTCAAGAACAGCATGACGCCCATGACCACCTCCTTGCTCAACAAGATCATAGACACCGCTTTCGCCATGTTGATGCTCCGCATTCTAGGGCCCGAGGGCGCAGGGAAATACGGTTTCGCGGTGGTCGTGTTCGTGTTCCTGGAGATCCTGACCAACTTCGGGCTGAACACCTTGCTCACTAGAGATGTTTCCAGGGATCACACTCAGACGAACCGCTACCTTAGCAACACTGCCATCCTGCGGCTGATCATTTTGCTGGTCATCACGCCCGTCGTGCTCCTATTCCTTCTGGCCTGGCGTCGCCTCTTTGCCCTGGCGGATGACACCACCGCGACCATCCTTCTTCTGACCCTGAGCCTGATCCCAGGTAGCATTTCGGCTGCTCTCACCTCCGTTTTCCTAGCCTTCGAGAAGATGGAATACCCCGCGGCCATTACCACCGTTACCACGATTATCAGAGTCAGCCTGGGCGTAGTGGTCTTGCTGATGGGCTTTGGCATCATCGGCCTGGCAGCCGTGGCTATCGTCACCAACATCGTCACTGCCTTGATACTCTTGTACCTCCTGGTGCGCCTGGTTCTCCGTCCGCGGCTGGAGTTCGATGCACGGTTCAGCCGAGAGATGGTGGGTACCTCGTACCCGTTGATGATCAATCACTTGCTGGCCAACCTCTTCTGGCGTGTCGACGTAACCCTGCTACAGCCCATGAAGGGTGACATCGTGGTCGGCTGGTACACCACGGCGTATCGCTTCCTCGACGCACTGAACATCATCCCCTCAACCTTCACGGTGGCCATCTTTCCCCTCATGTCTCGCTACGCGAGAGAGGCCAGAGAGGCGCTGGTCCGCACTTACATCACCTCGTTGAAGTTGCTGATCATCGTCAGCCTCCCGGTGGCCCTCCTGACTACCTTCTACGCCGACATGATCATCCTCATCGTCGGTGGACAGGCGTACCTGCCCCATGCAGCCATCGCCTTGCGCCTCGTCATCTGGTCAATACCGTTTGGTTTCATCAACAGCATCACCCAGTACCTGCTCATCGCCATCGACAAGCAACGTTTCCTCACTGGAGCTTTCGTCGTCGGTGCGAGCTTCAACCTCGTGGCCAATCTACTGCTCATTCCAACGTTCAGCTACCAGGCCGCGGCGGTGACCACGATTCTATCGGAGATCGTGCTTCTGCTGCCGTTCTACTACGGAGTGCGGAAGCATCTGTCCCCCATCCCCTGGGTTGGTCTGGCATGGCGGCCGCTGCTCAGTACACTGTTCACCGGGGTCCTGGTCTGGATCATGCGGGACCTCACCTTCCTGCTGCTCATCCCCCTGGCACTAGCGACCTACGTGGGGTTCCTGGTCGTGACAGGCGCCTTCTCCCCAGAGGACGTCGCCTTAATGAAGCGTTTGCTGCCGGCCAGGTTTCGGACCACGGCGCCTCCCGCACCGCCGGCTTAGCAGATCCTGGGTAGAGCAACCTCAAGAAGGGTTCCCCACTTTTCTGGAAAGCACCGCTCGAACGCCCGCCTCGTGCCGTCCCCCACCTGCCCTGCGTTGCCGCGCGCCGAAGGTTTCGCGCCCCAGGGCCTCCACACCTTGCTGTCAGAGCAAGCGATTTGCTATAATCGTCGTTCGGGAGGCATGACAGTGCCAGTGAGAGCGTATGTGGACACCATAGGGCAACACGAAGGCCAAGAGGCGACCATCAAGGGTTGGCTGTACAACAAGACCGACAAGGGAAAGCTCCAGTTCTTGCTGATGAGAGATGGTACGGGCACCATCCAGGCAGTGGCATTCCAGGATAACCTCTCTCCGGAGGCGTTCGAAGCGGCACACCAGGTCACCCAGGAGTCATCCATCGTGGTCACCGGTACCGTGAGGGCTGACCAGAGAGCCCCTGGCGGCTATGAACTGTCGGTGACAGATTTCGAGATCGTCCAACTCGCAGAACCCTACCCCATCACTCCTAAGGAGCACGGGGTGGGCTTCCTGATGGACCACCGCCACCTCTGGCTGCGCTCGGCTCGACAGCATGCCATCTTGAAGATACGGGCCGAGGTCATACGCGCCTGTCGCGACTACTTCGACGACCATGGCTTTGTCCTCGTGGACACACCCATCTTGACCCCTGCTGCCTGTGAAGGAACTAGCACACTCTTCGAAACAGACTACTTTGGCGAATCTGCCTATCTGGCTCAAAGCGGCCAGCTCTATAGCGAGGCCGCCATCGCCTCGCTGGGCAAGGTATACTGCTTCGGACCGACGTTCCGCGCCGAGAAATCGAAGACCAGGCGTCACCTCTTGGAGTTCTGGATGGTCGAGCCCGAGATGGCCTTCGCTGATCTGGACGATTGTATGGAGCTGGCAGAGGGCTTCGTCACCCACATCGTGCAGACCGTTCTGGAGAAGCAGAAAGCGCCGCTGGAAGTCCTGGAGAGAGACACCACTCTGCTCGAGAAGGTGGAACCCCCGTTCCCTCGCATGACCTATGACGAAGCGGTGGGGATCTTGCGCAAGAAGGGTTTGGAGTTCGAGTGGGGTAGCGACTTCGGGTCTCCCGACGAAACCGCACTCGCCGAAGAATGGAACAGACCGGTGCTCGTGCATCGTTTTCCCACCCGATGCAAGGCCTTCTACATGGAGCCCGATCCTGACCGCTCAGAACTCTCACTGTCCGTCGACTGCCTGGCCCCCGAAGGATACGGGGAGATAGTTGGCGGCGGACAACGCATCGCTGACCACGACCTTCTCCTGCGGCGCATCAGGGAACACCATCTGCCCGAGGATGCGTTCCGGTGGTACCTGGACCTGCGCCGCTACGGCTCAACGCCTCACTCCGGGTTCGGCCTGGGCATTGAACGCACGGTAGCCTGGATCTGCGGTTTGGAGCATATCCGGGAGACAATTCCGTTCCCACGCATGCTGCATCGTCTCTACCCTTAGGGCGAGAAGCATGAGAATCCGCCGCCGGCGCTATCTGCGCATCGTTTTCTTTCTCTCGCGGCTGCTCCTATCCCTCCTCTTGTGGGAGATCGTCCTGGGACGATTCCTGTCCAAGGGTCTTGCTCAGCGAAGAGCCGCTGAACGACGTCGTCGTTGGGCGGCGGACTTCCGCCACCTGGCGGTGGAGATGGGTGGGGTGCTGATCAAGCTCGGCCAGTTCCTCAGCTCCCGCGCTGATGTGATGCCTCCCGAAATCACTAGAGAGTTGGCAGCTCTCCAGGACGAGGTCCCCCCTGACCCCTTCCCCCCCATCAAGAAGTTGGTCGAAGAAGAGCTTGGAGCACCCATCGAGGAACTCTTCCAACGGTTCGTTGAGGAGCCCCAGTCAGGCGCGTCACTGGGGCAAACCTACTACGCTTGGCTGCTCGATGGGGACCCCGTGATCGTCAAGGTGCAGAGACCAGAGATAGAGGAACTCGTGGCCACAGACCTGGCCGCGGTGAGATGGGCACTCGGTCTCATCAAGTGGTACCCTGCCCTGCGTCGGAGGGTGAACCTGGATGCACTCCTGGATGAATTCAGCCGGGTCACCCGCGGCGAATTGGACTACATCGCCGAGGGGCGCAACGCCGAGCAGCTACACGCGAACTTCGCGGAGAACCCGGACATATTCGTCCCGTGTCCCTACTGGTCACACACCAGCAGGCGGGTCCTCACCCTGCAGCGGGCAGACGCCATCAAGATCACCAACTACGAAGCTCTGACTGCCGCCCAAGTTGATCGGGCGGAGGTTGCAGACAGGGTGTTCGGCACGTATGTACAACAGATGCTCATCGATGGCTTCTTCCACGCCGATCCCCACCCCGGTAATCTCTTCGTTGCGCCGCGCGAGAGCCTGCCCGAAAACGGATCGTTGGGCAGGGAATTCGTCGTCACCTTCGTGGACTTCGGCATGATGGGCCGCATACGACCGGAAGACAAGGCTCGGCTGCGCGACCTGGCTATCCACGCCTTCAATAGGGACATCCCAGCCGCTGTCGGCGACATGCAGAAACTGGGCTTCATTCTCCCAGGTACGGACACTCGGCCTCTGGAGAGAGCACTCTACATCCTCATAGACCGTTACTATGGGCTCTCTGTACGCGAATTTGCCAACATAGACATCGACGAGATGCTGGCCATGGCCTATGAACTGCGCGATATCATCTATGAATTCCCGTTCCAAGTCCCCATCGATTTTGTCCTCCTGGCGCGCGCCCTTAGCATACTTGAGGGCCTGTGCGCTGGCCTTGATCCAGACTTCAATGGGTTTGCCGTCGCTGAGCCTTATGTAAAGCAACTCATGGCCATGGAACTGGCTGAGGAGAGCCTTACCGACCGGGCAATCAAGGAACTACAGGGTCTTGCTGCGTTATTGTGGCGGCTTCCTCGAGAGCTGGAACAGTTCTTGAGCGAGGGCACTCGAGGTGAGCTTGAGGTACGCATAGCTCCCACGAGAGAACTGGACAAGCTCGTTGGACGTCTCGAACGATCAGTCAACCGCCTGGTGGAGATTATCGCCTTTGCCGGTTTTCTGCTGTCTGGGGTTCTCCTTCTCATCAGCGGATGGCGGGAGCTTGGGTG
>JBAVWD010000508.1:0-26937 GCA_049697655.1 Anaerolineae bacterium
ACCAGGAACAGCACCTCGCCTGGGCCATCTTTGACGAGAAGGTCAAGGAGCAGGGCGGTGCCGCTCTCGGTTGGAGCGATGACCTGGGCGAGGAGATCGCGTCTGGCGTGGTGAAGACGGCCGATACCCTCAGTGCGTTAGCACAGCTCTTGGGCGTGAACGGCGCCGAGCTTGAGGCCACAGTGGAGAAGTGGAACGGTGATTCCGCTAGCGGTGAAGACAGCCTGTTCGGCAAGAAAGCTGGTTTGCAGGCGCTAGACGCCAGTCCCTACTATGCAGCGCAGATGATGGAGTGGAACCTGGGATCCCAGGGGGGCGTGAGGATAAACACCTTGGCTCAAGTGCTGGACGTGCACGGCGAGGTGATACCCAGGTTGTACGCCGGCGGCATGGTGGCCGGTGGGATCATCGGACCGTACTATCCGGGCAGTGGGACCGCTGTGGCCACCACTGTATGCTTTGGCCGCATCTCCGGACAAAACGCCGCAGCCGAGGCGGCCTGGAGCTAGCTGGCGTAGCTCAGTACTGGCGTTTGGAAGGGAGAGCCCCCCAGGGGGCTCTCCTTCCTTTTCCTGGCCCGGTAGGGGAGGGGAGAGTGTGGAAAGACGCAAGGCAGGCGGAGGTGAACCGCTGCTTGGATACGACTGGTAGTGTACCCCCTTCGACTTTGCTCAGGGCAAGCTTCGAGACCCTCAGGGTCGCATGGTTCGGCGGACCGCGCTTCCGCCGTGCACCGCGCCGAGCGCTTCAATGGTGTAGCCGCACGGCATTCCGTGCGGCTACGGGTCCGTGATGAGGGCCGGTGCGCAAACCCTTGCGAAGGTTCCGAACCTTCGCAAGGGTGCAGTAGGGGCGACCCGCCGCGTCGCCCCTACTCATGAATGGCCGTGATTGACTCGGCGCGGCAAGGGTGATAGAGTTAGTGAATGTGTCTACACGTCCCGCACAGGCGGTGAGGTATAGCAGTCAGCTCTCCAGGGAGGAGACCCGTGGCCGATTACACGGTGAGCTTCAAGCCGCAAGACCAGCAGGTGGAGGTCCCCGCAGGAACCCTGATCAGCGAGGCGGCCGCCAAGGTCGGCATCGACCTGAATATGCCTTGTGGCGGTCAGGGTCGCTGCGGCCGTTGCGCCGTGATCGTCGAAGAGGGCGAAGTCCAACGTCGGTCCGTGGCCCGTCTCTCCCCTGAGGCGGTGGACGAAGGTTATGCCCTGGCCTGCCAGACGGTAGTGAAGGGCGATCTCATCATCACCATACCTCCCCAGGAGAAGATCGAGAGGCGCCTTCCTACGGCCCAACGGGTGGCCAAGGTCGAAGTGCCCTTCCCCTACAATCCCGCGACAGATCAGACGATTCAGAAGTACTTCCTGGAGATCGAACCACCCAGCCTGAGCGACAACACCGATGATCTGGCCAGAGTCCTTCGCACGCTCAACGCGCAGCACGGCACGGAGATAGCGCAGTTGGCGGTTGACGTGGCAGTGTTGCGAAAGATGGCCAGTGTCTTGCGCGAGGCTGAGTGGAGGACCACGGCGGTGCTGGAAACCGACACCTGGGTGTCTCCAGAGGGTCTGCCGCGTCTGGTGGATATCGTGCCTGGCGACACTGCGGCGTCCTCTTGGGGCGTGGCCGTGGACATCGGCACCACCAGCAACGTCGTCTATCTTGTGGATCTACTGACCGGCAAGCTGGTGGATACGGCCTCCGACTACAACCGTCAGATATCGCGAGGCGAAGACATCATCTCGCGCATCATCTACGCCAGCAAGGGGGACGGCCTGGCCGAGCTGCAAGGTCTGGTGGTGGAAACCATCAACGTCTTGCTGAAGAAGTTGGCGGCAGACAATGGCATCTCCACCAACGACATCTACAAGATGACCGTCGCTGGCAACAGCACCATGATCCATCTGTTTCTCGGCATGCCTCCGGAGTCCATCCGTATGGAACCCTACATCACGACCACCAACCAGCCTCTACCCGTGATGGCATCGCAGGTTGGTGTCGAAATCTGTCCTCTAGCCACGGTTGACTGTCTGCCAGGGGTGGGCAGTTATGTCGGAGCCGACATCACGGCGGGCGTGTTCAGTTCCGGCATGTGTGAGTTGGGGGATGTCAGCTTGTTCATCGACATCGGCACCAATGGCGAGATGGTACTGGGCGACTGCGACTGGCTCATCTCGTGCGCCTGCTCGGCAGGTCCCGCCTTCGAAGGCGCTGGTGTACGAGATGGCATGCGTGCCACCTCCGGGGCCATAGAGGAAGTGTGGATAGACGATGACACCTTTGAACCGAGCTATAGAGTCATAGGCGACGAACGGCCGCGGGGTATCTGCGGATCGGGGCTCATCTCACTGCTGGCTGAGATGTTCATCAGCGGTGTCGTGGACAAGGCAGGGAACATCAATGTCGGACTCGGCAGCCCTCGACTGAGAGAGGGCGACCATGGGCCCGAGTACGTGGTCGTCTGGTCCAGGGACAGTGCTACTGGACAGGACATCGTCATCAACAAGGTGGATATCAATAATCTCCTGAGAGCGAAAGCCGCGGTCTACGCTGGCTTCTCCGTGCTGGCGAGGAGCGTGGGCACAGACCTGGGGACTGTGGAGCGCATACTGATTGCAGGGGCCTTCGGACAGTACCTGGATATAGAGAATGCAGTCCAGATCGGCCTGCTGCCCGACTTGCCGCGCCACAAGTTCAAGTACCTGGGCAACACGTCTATCCTTGGTGCCTACTTGGCCCTGCTGAGCAGGGAGTGCCGGAGGGGTATCTCAGACGTGGCCCAGCGGATGACCTATCTGGAACTGAGCGCTGACAATACTTTCCACGACGAGTGGATGTCGGCGCTGTTCTTGCCTCACACACACATCACCGACTTCCCGTCGGTGATGGAGTTGCTGAAACACGGGACAGATTCGTGAGCGGCGATCGCTGTGCTTGGCTGCTGAGCCAATGGGAGGCCTAATAATGCTTACTAAAGAAGAGCTGTTAGCCAAAGCGAAGAAACCCTCTGAGGATGCGATGAAGCTTCACCCCTTCTACAGGGGGAAGATCGAGGTCGTGGCCAAGTGCGTGATACGCGATTTCCAGGATTTCGGGATCTGGTATACGCCAGGCGTGGCAGCTCCCTGCCGGGCCATCGCCAAGGACAAGGAACTGGCCTATGACTACACCAACAAGTGGAATAGCATCGCTGTGGTCACCGACGGCACCCGGGTGCTAGGCCTGGGCGACATCGGACCCGAGGCCGCAATGCCCGTGATGGAGGGCAAGGCCCTGCTCTTCAAGTATCTGGGGGGTGTGGATGCGGTACCCATCTGCCTGGACACCAAGGACCCGGATCAGTTCATTGCCACGGTGAAGCTGCTCCAGCCGTCCTTCGGAGGCATCAACCTCGAGGATATCTCGCAGCCCAAGTGCTTCCGCATCCTGGACACGCTACGCAGAGAGATGGAGATTCCGGTGTGGCACGACGATCAGCAAGGAACGGCTGCGGTGACCCTGGCGGCGCTGATCAACGGCCTGGAGATCGTGGGGAAGTCCCTGGCGGAAGTCACCATTGCCATGGTCGGTGCGGGAGCCTCCAATCAGTGCATCGCGCGGCTTCTCTTGTCGGCGGGGGTCACCCCTGGAAACATCATCATGTGCGATTCCCAAGGCACCCTCCATCGCGGCAGAACCGAGCTCAAGGAGAAGTACGCAGAGAAGTGGGAGATGTGCCTCAAGACCAACAAGAACGACGTAAGAGGTGGCAGCGCCAAGGCGATGAAAGGTGCTGACGTTCTGATCGCCCTCTCCACGCCGGGGCCGGACACGATCAAACCGGAATGGATAGCGGACATGGCCTCTGATGCCATCGTGTTTGTTTGTGCCAACCCCATACCTGAGATCTGGCCCTGGGATGCAAAGGAGGCTGGCGCGCGGATAGTGGCCACCGGTCGTTCCGATTTCCCCAACCAGGTCAATAACTCCCTGGGTTTCCCCGGGATCTTTCGGGGCACCCTCGATGTCAGGGCCAAGACCATCACCGACGAGATGTGCATAGCTGCGGCCTACGAACTGGCGAAGACGGCTCAGGACCGCGGTCTCCACGATGACTATCTCATCCCCACCATGGATGAGTGGGAGGTCTTTCCCAGGGAGGCGGTGGCCGTTGCTTTGAAGGCCATCGAGCAAGGTGTGGCCCGCGTGGAGCTAGACCGCGATGCACTGTACGAGCAGGCCAGTCGCATCATCGAACGGGCGCGCGGGGAGATCCAATTGCTGATGGACGAGGGGTTCATCCCTCCGGCCCCTGAGGAGTAGAGCCACCAACACCCTCTCGCTGGGTATTCCATTTGAAGATTGTGGAATAACCTGGTATACTTTATCGGGAAAGCGCTGGCCGGGAGCGCGCTGGCTGAATGGGCGCCGAGGCCGCCTTCGTGCAGCCTGTCCATGATGTCGCTGACGCTGCCGTCGTCACGCGATATCATGAGACGATGAGGGTTCGGATCCCCTCCTGCTGTGGGCGTATGGAGCACGCCCGTGGGATCGAGAAGTGCTGGCTGCGGCGGGGTGGATGGTGGCCCATCCACGTGGAGGCTGACCGCCTTGCCCCTGGAGCAGGAGCCAACCCCTCTACTGTAGATGACCCCGTGGAAGGCATCCCGCTGATCTGGGTTCGCGGTCCCCAGGATTTGGTTCCCACAACCAGGGGAAGGGATGTGCGGAGAAGCGGAAGAACGGGCACAATCTTGTGCCGTTGAGATCTGGCCAGTGAAGGCCAGGAGCGGGAGGAGGTGGAGCGTGACCGTTGTGAGTAGAGGTGCTGACTACGCGATCAGGGCGATGCTTGATGTGGCCAGCCAGGCCGAGGGCAGCAGGACGGTGACAGAACAGATCGCCCAGCGTCAGGAGATACCTGGCGCATTCCTGAGCAAGGTGGTTGCTCAACTGACGCAGTCGGGACTGCTTCGCACCCAACGGGGGGCCTCGGGAGGAGTGTTCCTGGGAAGGGCTTCCCAGGAGATCAGCCTGCGGCAGGTGGTGGAGGCTGTTCAGGGGCCTGTGGTGCTCAATCTCTGCACGGGGCCCTACGATGGCTGCTCGAGGGCGGACACCTGCCCAGCAAGCCCTCTGTTTCGGAAAGCACAGCAGAGCCTGGCCGAGGTGCTGGATAAGGCGACACTGGCGGAGATAGCCGCCAAAGGGGAGATCCTCACGTGGGGCCAGGGGGAGTGATCAGCCTCCCCATCCTCGCCTTTGGCGGTTGACTGGGCTAGGGGAGGGCAATACTCTTGCCTTCGGCACCTGGGCTGCGCTAGAATTGGCCCGTGTCTCTGAGGCCCACGTCGAGGAGGAGGGAAGCCATTCTCAGTCTGAGGACTTAAGCTCTATGGAGATCAGCAGTGGGGGGATGGCATACAATGTAGATCTCGGCTTCGCAGCTGAGGTGGAGGAGATCAGCGGCGAGGATCTCAGTCGCTGTTACTACTGTTTGAAGTGCAGCGCGGGCTGTCCCTCTGCCCTGGCCATGACCTACCGGCCGGCCGAGATGGTGCGTCTGGTGCAGCTAGGGCTGAAGGACGAGTTGCTGGCCAGCCCCAGCATCTGGTATTGCCTCCATTGCGAGACGTGTGGCGCCCGCTGCCCCAACGAGATCAGCATCGCCAGGTTGACTCAGGCCCTGCGACAGATGGCCATGGAGGAGAAGGGCGAGGCTCTCAAGGGGGAGGCTGGGATCCAGGCCCTGCGAACCCTGGGCCAAAACATCCTCACCACGCACAACATCTCCGCTGACGACAACAGCCACCGATTGATGTGGAGCGAGAACCTGGAGCAGGTGCCCCGGGGTCTGGAGCGGGAGAAGGGGGCACGCACGCTGTATTTCGTCGGTTGTGTGTCGTCGTTCTTTCCCATGACCTATGTCATCCCGCAGGCCTTCGTGCAGATACTGGAGGCGGCTGGGGAGAGTTTCACGGCGCTGGGTGGGGAGGAGTGGTGTTGTGGCTATCCTCTCCTCATGGCCGGCATGGGCTCTCAAGCTGGGGAGACGATAAGGCACAACGTGGGCCAGCTTCGGGAACTGGGCGCTGAGAGAGTGGTCACCACCTGTCCAGCATGCTATCACATGTGGAAGCATTTCTATCCCGAGATCATGGGCGAGGGGTTGGGTGTGGAGGTGGTGCACTCGACGCAGGTGCTGGCCGAACTGCTCGAGCAGGATCGACTCAAGCTGAAATCCATGCCCAACCGCTTGACGTACCATGACCCGTGCGATCTCGGGCGCAAGAATGACCTGTACGACCCTCCGCGACGGGTACTCCAAGGTATCCCCGGACTGTCCTTTGAGGAGATGTCCGACAACCGTCAGGACGCCCTCTGTTGCGGCGGCGGGGGCAACGTGGAGACCTTCAACCCAGATCTCGTGGGAGAGCTCTCCCAGCGGCGGTTCAGGCAGGCTTCGGAGACGGAAGCGCAGATCATTGTCTCCGCTTGTCCGCAGTGCGAGCGCACGCTGACCGCTGAGGCCAGGAGAGAGAAGGCCCGGGTGAAGGTCATGGACCTGGTCGAGTTCGTCTGGAGAGCGTTGGATACGACCGCGGGGAAGCCCTGAGTGGTGACTGACGGGACAGGTGTTATGGCTGCCGCGAAGGACGGGCGTGAAGGGAACGGAGAGGTCCTGGTAGTAGGAGCGGGCATCGCTGGGATGCAGGCTTCGCTCCTGCTCGCCGAGATGGGCCACAGGGTCCATCTCCTGGACAGGGCACCTGCCATAGGAGGCTTCATGCCTCTGCTGGACAGGACTTTCCCCACCAACACCTGTGGTCTCTGCTTCATGTCCCCGACTCTTCCGGCGTTATGCCCCTTCATCGAGTGCAGCCGGCATCCGCTCATCGAGCTCGTTCCTTCTGCGGAGGTAGAAGGCCTGGAGGGAAATCGAGGCGATTTCCAGGTCTCCCTCCTCCACAAGGCAAGGTACGTGGACCCGGAGCTGTGCAACGGCTGCGGCGAATGCGCTGCCGTGTGCCCGGTGGAGGTGCCCCGAGAACTGGGTGCAGGCCTGGAGACTCGACGCGCCATCTACCGCCCGTATCCCCAGGCTTTTCCGCCGGCTTTCGTGGTGGACCGGGAGGCCTGCACGGAGTGCGGCGAGTGCCTGAAGGTCTGTCGCCCTGGCGCCATCGACTTGAAGATGGAGGATCGGCGCTCGATGCTGAACGTGGGCGCAGTCATCTTGACGCCGGGCTTTGAACCCTTCGACGCCGGTCTGAAGACCGAGTTCGGGTTCGGTGTCCACGAGAACGTATTGACCAGCATCCAGTTCGAGCGTATGCTCAGCCTCACCAGCCCCTCTGTGGGCCTGCCAGCGAGACCATCCGACAACCGGGCTCCTGCCCGCATCGCCTTCATCCAGTGCGTGGGCTCCCGCGATATCTCCTGCGACCGGGGCTACTGTTCCTCCATTTGCTGCATGTACGCCACCAAGCAGGCCATGCTGGCCAAGGAACGCTTGCCTGACGTCGACGTCTCCGTCTTCCACATGGACGTGAGGACCTTCGGCAAGGACTTCGAGCGGTACTATGAGAGGGCCAAAGAGGAATACAGCATAGAGTACCGGCGCAGCATGGTCTCCAGGGTGAGGGAACGGGCGGATAACAAGAACCTCACGCTCTCGTGTGTGGACGACGCCGGCGCCCCTCTGGAGGAGGAGTTCGATCTGGTCGTCCTGTCCGTCGGGCTTGGACCTCCTCTTGGAGGTGAGACCCTGGCCGAGGCGGCGGGCGTGTCTCTGAATGGGTATGGCTTCTCCGTAACGAAGCCTTTCTCCGCCGGCGAGACCCAGCGCGATGGGGTCTTTGTGGCAGGGGCGTTCCGCGAACCTCAGGATATCCCGCAGGTCGTTGTCGAGGCCAGCGCCGCGGCCGCCGGCGCCGCTGAGGTGCTGGCAGGACATCGGGTGCCTCAGACATCCAGGCAGTACCCGGCAGAGCTGGATGTCAGCGACGAGGATGCGCGGGTGGGCGTCTTTTTGTGCCAGTGTGAGGGCGATATAGGCGAGGCAGTGGACATACCCGCGTTGGCTGAGTACGCGGGCCGACTGCTGGATGTGACCCACGTTGCGCAGGTAGCTGCTGCTTGTAGCCCAGAGGGCCTGGCGGAGATCGGCTCGGCCATCGCGGAACAGGAACTGAACCGCGTGGTGGTCGCAGGCTGCACACACCGCCTGTACGACGACGAGTTGGGCGATGCCCTGCGGCAGGCCGGGCTCAATCCATGCCTGCTGGAGCGGGCAGACCTGCGCGAGGGATGTGCCTGGGTTCACCGCGACGAGCCCGAGGAGGCGACACACAAGGCGAAACAGCTGGTCGCCATGGCGGTGGCCAAGGCCCGGCTCCTGACACCGAGCCAGGGAGAGGATGCGGAGGTTTCCCCCGGCGCCCTGGTGATCGGGGGCGGCGTGGCTGGCCTGGAGGCTGCTCGGTCCCTGGCGCGACAGGGCTTCTTCGTCCACCTGGTGGAGAAAGAGAAGCAGCTGGGAGGTAATCTGCGTCATATTCATTACACGCTGAATGGTGGCGATCCTCAGCAGTATCTTCGGGAGCTAATGGACGAGGTTGAGGGCAGCGAATTGATCAGCCTGCATCTTGGAGCGAAGCTGCAAGAGGTTGGGGGGGAGCCAGGGCGCTACAGGACTACCATCTCCTCCGACGGCCAGACGGAGGAGCTACTGCACGGGGTAGTCGTGGTGGCTACCGGGGGTGAGGAGGTTAAACCCACCGAGTATCTGTACGGGCAGCATTCCCAAGTGGTGACGCAGCGAGAGCTCGAAGAGAGGATCGCCCGCGACGAGCAATCGCTCGCGGGTGTGAAGAACGTGGTCATGATCCAGTGCGTTGGTTCGCGGGAGCCAGCGCGTCCTTATTGCAGTCGCATCTGCTGCTCCGTCGCCATCAAGAACGCCCTGCGCATCAAGGAGTCCAATCCCCAGGCCCGCGTCTTCATCCTCTTCCGTGACATGCGGACCTATGGATTCCAGGAGGACTTCTACCGGGAGGCGCGGGAGAAAGGTGTGGTCTTCGTGCGTTACGAGCCTGAGGCCAAGCCCAGGGTGGAGGCGGCAGGGGAAGGGCTACGGGTGCTGGTGGCGGACCCGATACTAAGCCTTGATCTGACGCTGGACGCGGATCTCGTGGTACTGAGCGTCGGGGTGGAACCGGGGGACAATCGGCCCCTCGCCGAACTGCTCGATGTTCCCCTGCACCAGGATGGCTTCTTCCAGGAGGCCAGCACCAAGGTGCGGCCCATGGACTTCGAGGCTATCGGGATGTACCTCTGTGGCCTCTGTCACAGCCCGAAGAACATCGAGGAGTCGATCTCTCAGGCCAGAGGCGCGGCCATGCGTGCGGCGGTGATGCTGGCCAAGCAGCGCCTGGCGGGGCAGCCGGCGATACCCTTTGTCAACCTGCGTTTGTGTATCGCCTGCGGGCAGTGTATCGAGACGTGCCCCTACGGTGCCCTCGTGGCCGATGAGGAGCTGGGCATCACTCAGGTCGTGCCGCTGCTGTGCCAGGGTTGCGGTGCCTGTGCAGTGGCGTGCCCCAGCGGGGCTATCCAGCAGCGGGTCTTCGAGAAGGTACAGTTGATGGCCATGCTGGACGCGGCCCTCGAGTAGTCGGTGCCGTCTGTCAACAATTGTGTGGAATGGAGCTAGGATCATGGAGGATTTCGAGCCCAGAATAGTCGCCTTCCTGTGCAACTGGTGTGCCTACACGGGCGCGGACCTGGCCGGCACGTCCAGGCTTCAGTATCCGCCCAACGTGAGAGCCATCCGGGTGATGTGCACGGGGGGTGTGGATCCAATGTACGTCATCAAAGCTCTCCTGGAAGGCGCGGACGGGGTCCTCATCGGCGGCTGCCATCCGGGCGACTGCCACTATCAGAGCGGCAATCTCAAAGCCCGCCGGCGGATAGTGATCCTGAGAAGCATTCTGGAGGAACTGGGTCTCGATCCCGACCGCGTCTGGCTGCGCTGGATAAGCGCCAGCGAAGGGAAGCTCTTCGCGGATACCATCGTGGAGATGGTGCAGGCGCTCAAGGAGAAGGGGCCTAGTCCCATGCGTGAGGCTTGGGCGATCTAGCCCGTCGGTGCGGAGGCGCGACTGATGAGTGTTAGGGCGATAGTGGAGGTCAAGGACGGTGACGTGCTCGCGGCCTTGCGGGAGTTCCTGCGACGGCTCCTGGAGGCTCAAGTCGTGGATGCACTACTCGTTCCACTGGAGTTGCCCTCGGGCGATGCCGTGGCGCCGACCCTGATCAAGGATCCAGAGAGGCTGGCGACCGCCAATCCTCTGGCTCCGGTGATGATGGCCAATTCCGCCAACCTAGTGTCGAGGTTGACCCGCCTCGGCAACAGAGAGAAGGTGGGAGTGGTGTTGAGGTCCTGCGAGATGAGGGCACTGATCGAACTGGTCAAGCTTCAGCAGGCCAGTCTCGACAACCTGGTCACCCTGGGAATAGACTGTCTGGGGACGTACGAAGTGACTCAGTATTCCCGCTTGAACACCCAACTGGAAGATGGAGCTGGACCATCTCCTGACCAGTTGAAGGCCGCCCGTGACGGGGAGGTCGTGCCTGCGGAAGGCTACGAGCTCCGCGCCGCGTGCCAGATCTGCGAATATCCGGTGGCGACCGGCGTGGACATCAACATCGGGCTGATAGGGGTGGACACCCAGACCATGATCTTGCTGGATATGGAACCGGATATCGGCCAAGAGGTGCTGGAGAAGCTGGATCTCAGGCAGGGTGATGCTCCCGGCAGGGAAGAGGCCGTAGGGAAGCTCGTCGCTGTGAGGGAGAAGGCCAGAGGTGAGGCCTTTGCCGCCTTTCATGAGAAGGTAAAGGACACAGCCAGCCTAATTGCTCAGTTCTCCACGTGCATCGCCTGCCACAACTGCTCTTTTGCCTGCCCCATCTGCTACTGCAAGGAATGCCTCTTTGAGACGGACACCTTCCGTCACCCGTCGGATCGGTATCTGATGTGGGCGGGAAGGAAGGGCGCGGCCAGAATGCCCAGCGATACGTTGCTCTTCCAGTTGACCAGGATGAACCACATGGTCAGTTCGTGTGTGGGCTGCGGCATGTGTGAGAGTGCCTGCCCCAGCGACCTTCCCCTGGCGCTGATCTTCCGCGCCGTAGGTCAGCAGGTACAGCAGCTATTCGACTATCATCCTGGGCGCAGCCTGGAGGATGAACTCCCTGTCGCCACCTTCAAAGAGGACGAATTCCCCGAGTATAAGTAGAGCGCACCGCAGGCGGTCGTTTGTAGTAGGGGCTTTGGCCCTTCGGATGCGCTGAAGCGCACACTACGAACCCTGGGGCCTCAACCCCCCAGTGTGCTGGAGGCGTTGCGACATGAGCGAGGAGACCAAACCACCAGAGTACAGGCTGATACTCAATGCCACCGACGGCTCGGAGGTGGCGCAGAAAGGCACTCGCCAGGCGATCTATTTGGCCCGAGCGACGGGGGCCAAGCTGCTGATTCTGCACGTGGTGGAGACCAGCTTTGCCTGGTACACCGGGATGCTCTATCAGCAGCTAGTTGACGAGTTGCGGGAGTACGGGGGCAAGGTGCTGGAGAGGGCTGCTGAGATCGCCGACCAGGAGGGGGTGAAGGCCGGCACGATGAGTGTAGATGGCCATTCGGGCACAGCCATCGTGCGCATCGCCGAGCGGGAGGGGGCCGACCTCATCGTGCTGGGGGCACTGGGCCGGAGCATGGTGGAGGAAGCCCTGGTGGGCAGTATCTCTCAGTACGTGGTGCGCCACGCCCACTGCCCGGTCCTCGTGGTGAAGTAGCCTCGCTGTGGGTCCTACAGATTCCATCGCCCCCTCGTGTGTTCGGCCCGCGTAGGAGTGGCGGGCTTAGTCGGCTTCGGGCGCTACCTTGCCCCGAAACAGCGTCTCCGTGAGGAAGCCGTAGTAATCTGGAGCATCCACAATGAAACTCGGCGAGTCAGGATCGCACAGTTGCTCGTACTGTCCCCAGGTCTCGCGGTCCACCTCTGACTCGGCCCCACTCCAACGCATCTCGATGAGCGCAGCCAGGGCGGCCCGCAACTCACCGCTGAGGGGAGCCTGGACCTCGCTCACGAAGGTCTGGGCTTTGGCCTCCTTGAGGCCTGCCTGACGAAACCATCCCAAGGCGCGGAGCCAGTGGTTTTCGGGTGACATTCCAGCCGTGAATGGGGCGATGCCCGCGGCAGTGGCGTTCAGACGCGCCTCCAGCAAGGGATGTCCCGGGAGCAGGGCCTGAGAGGTGTAGATCAGGATGGCCACCGTACCGCCGGGCCTGACCACTCGGGCAAGTTCGCGGAGCAGCCGAACGGGCTGGTGTGCGGGGTATCCCGCGGCCGATGCGCTCCACAGCCAGTCGAAGGTGGCATCGTCGAAGGGGAGGTCGTTGAAGTCGCCCTGCCTCAGAGAGACCCGATCCTTCAAGCCCAACTCCTTAGCCAGGGCCTCAGCGTGGGCCAGGAACTCAGGGAGCACGTCCAGGCCTGTCACGTGTCCGCCTGGCCCCACCGCCTCTGCCAGCAAGGGGATCTGGAGGCCGACCCCGCACCCGGCATCCACCCCATGGCTGCCCAAGGGCAGCTCCAGGGCCTCTATGGCCGACCTTAGAAGCGGCGCCCTGAGGGGATCGGTGACCTGCAGCTTCTTCACGTACTCCTCGGTGTCAGTCACCCTCGATTCTCTCTATCTTGAAGATGACCGGCCTGAACCAGTCTGTGCATCCTGCGATGGTTGTGCCCGGTTCTTTGACTCCAGGCATGTCTCCTCCCGAGATCACTCTGAGGAGGTCGTGACGTATGTCCGCCCAGGCCCAGGCGCAGAAGCCCTCGGGCACCGCAGAAAGCCCTTCGTAGCCCTCCAGCAGGAACTCTTGTCCGTCGGAGAACTGGTCACACGGTGCCAACGGCTTGTGCTCTTCGTCCATGTAGTCGTCCACCAGGTCCTGGTTGAGGGTGCGCTTGAGGATGGTGATTCTGCACTTCGGTGTCTCTGATGGCACGGCGAGGCTCCTTTCCATACTTCGTGGTGAACTGACTCTGGCCTGACTGAGGTCTCTGTGGAAGGCATGATATGCTGTAGGCCTGCTAGAGCGTGACAGTGAACCGACACTGTTTTGCGCCCCGCTTCACAGACTCCAGCAAGGCCACCTCCACCGGGTGGTTCACCACTGTCTCGAACATCTCCTTGAGCCAGCCGCGAGAGCAGAGACAATAGGTGTCCGGCAGCCTTTCTGGGCCCTTGGCCACCAGGTGGCAGAGGCATCTGGGGTAGACGACGTGAACCACGTCGCCATCTCTCTGGGCGTTGCCCTCACCTATCCACTTCTCCAGGGTGGTGACCAACTTGTCCACGTCTCCCTGGCACTTCTCGGCTGAGCCGATGGCGCCGAGTCGGGCGCAGGCCCGCCCGCAGGACTCCATGAGGGCAGCCTTCGTTCCCTGATCGAGGTGGGCGTCCATTGCCCCCATCAGGTTCTCGATCCATCTCTCGGTGGACAGCTTCTGTGCCGCCATGTGTTCCTCCGCAGCGGATCTGCGATGCTGGCTCTGCACCAGGGACCGTGGTCCGGGTAGCCGCGGCGCCCTCACTAGTGACCAGCCAGGTACGACCAGTCCCAGAACCAGTAGGCAAGTCCTTTCCACTTTCCCCAACGTTCGAAGGCAGCCTCGACCTCGACGCTTCGTACTGGCTCGCCATTGTGCCATTCGTGGGAGACGAGCTTGCGTGCCCAACTGTCTACGGGGATGAAGTCATATTGCCCCAACATGATGAGCAGGTTGGCTGCCGAGTAGGATCCCACACCGTTGATGTCTAGCAGACGAGCGCGAACGTCGTCACTGGGCTCACCAGTTGTTTGCAGGGACTCCAGTTGCAGATCGCCGGAGGCCACAGCCCGTGCCAATTCCAGCACGGAAGGTGTCCGATAGCCGAGTCTGGCCGTCGAGCGCAGTCTCTGTTCGTCGCTGCAAGCCACCTGGCTGGCGGTGGGGAAGGTTCGGCGCGAAGGGTCGCCCGGAAGCGGATCGCCGAGCTGCGAGACCAGTGCCTCGACCATGCGAATGGTTCCGGCCCAACTGGTGTTGGTGGTAAGGATGGTCTTGACCACGTCCTCGAACATGGTGGGTGATCTGAGGATGCGTCCCTGGGATCGTCCTTCCACTCGCGCCAGTTTGGGCTCGTGGCGTGCCACTGCATAGAATGCAGACAAGTCCTGGTCAAGTCCCAGCATCCACGTGACCTTGTGCTGCACCTCGTCCAGCTCGGTCTGGTTGAGATCGCTGGGGACGCCGACGCTTACACCGCCATTGGCCTCTTGCATGACCAGCTCGACCACGCGTCCGGAGTGCAGCCGCTCGATCCGCGAGAGCCGATTATCATTCTCGTCCCCGGAGAAGGGAGCTAGTCCCCTCCAGCCGTGCGATCTGATGACGGCCGACAGGGAAAACGGAGGAAAGGCGGGCATCAGTAGGGTCATGTCAGACGACCTGGATCTTGTGCATCAGCAGTCAGCGTTTGGCGCCGCCCCTCTTGGCCTACACCCCGCCGACCATTTGCGGAGGTTATACCCGAATCTCTGAGTGAATAGACAGGCGACAGAGGCTAGCCGGCCCTGTCCTGCTCCGCGACCAGGGCTTCGAGCCGCGAGGAGTGGATGTGACAGATGGCTACCGCTAGGGCATCAGCAGCATCATC
Organism: Anaerolineae bacterium; assembly: GCA_049697655.1. Classification (GTDB taxonomy): domain Bacteria; phylum Chloroflexota; class Anaerolineae; order UBA7937; family B3-Chlor; genus JAUVXJ01. The sequence continues at coordinate 14,752 of JBAVWD010000508.1, forward strand.
GGGTTGAGGGACAAAGTCGAGAGTGAGCAGCATCTGCACCAGCTTCTGTATCTGCTCCTTGCTGGCCCTGCCGTAGCCGCACACAGATAGCTTCACTTCAAGGGGGGTATACTCGCGTAAGGGCAACCCGGCGTCTGCCACGGCCAGGAGCGCGACACCCCTCGCCTGGCCAACAGCCATAGCAGTGCGCGCATTCTTGTTGAAGAACAGCTTCTCCACTGCCACAGCGCTTGGCTGGTGACGGGCGAGGATCTCTCCCAGTTCCCGGTAGATGGTCTGGAGTCGCTGAGGGAGGGCTGCGTCAGGGGAAGTGCTCACCGTCCCATATTCCACCAGGGTAAGTGCGTCGCCGTCCCTTCTGACCAGTCCCCAGCCGGTTATGGCCGTGCCAGGATCGATGCCCAGGACCAACATGACTTCTCGATGCCGGGTTATGACTCCGCTTCTTCGTACTTGATGACCAGTTCGGGCGTGAGGAAGAGGTTGGAATATACTTGCCGCACATCGTCGAGTTCTTCCAGTGCCTCGATGATGCGCATGACCTTGAAGGTGTCGGATTCGCTGAGTTCAGTCATTGTCTTGGGAGTCATGATCAGGTCCGCCGCATGCAGTTCGATATCCCGCGCCTCCACGGTCTCCTTGAGCTTTTGCAGGTCCTTGGGGTCGGTATAGATCTCCAGGGTGCTACTGTCGATGTTCACGTCCAGGGCACCTTCGTCTATGACCAGAAGCGCCAATTCCTCCGGATCGGCTTCGGCAGCTTCCGCGGAGATGAAGCCCTTCTGCTCGAAGAGGTAGCTAACCGCGCCCGTTTCGGCCAGCTTGCCGCCGTGGCGGGTGAGGATGCGCCTGATATCAGATACAGCGCGATTACGGTTGTCGGTCACGGTGTCGAGGAGCAGCGCAATGCCGTGGGGGGCGTAGCCCTCATACATGATCTCCTCGAGGATCTCGCCTTTCAACTCGCCCGTTCCTCGCTTGATGGCCCTGTCGATATTGTCCTTGGGCATGTTGGCCTGCTTGGCCTTTTCCATCACCAGGCGTAGGCGGAAGTTGGCCTCGGGGTCCCCACCTCCCTCTCGGGCGGCTATGGAGAGCTCCCGGGCGATCCTGGTGAAGGCCTGACCTCGCTTGGCGTCTGTGGCTTGCTTCTTGCGTTTGATGGTTGACCATTTAGAGTGTCCCGACATCTCACTACCTCCTCGGCTCAAGGTCAGGGAATAACATGCGCAGTTGCCGGGCAGTCTGCACGGCCTGACCCTGCCAGTGGTTATTGGCAAAGACGAAGGTCTTGTCCGTATCCTCCTCCAGCTTCCGGAGCTTCGGCACCCACTCCTCCAGCTCCTCGTTGCTGTAGGCATAGTCGTAACGCTCCCAGGCCTCTCTATGCTGCCACCATTTCTTGGCGTTTCGACCGTGAAAGCGCACATACCCTATTGAACTCGTGGCCTCGGCCACAGGGGGAATGAGGCCCTTGAGGCGGGGTTGGTCTACGCAGCAGAATCCCAGCTTGTTCTCCCGTAGGAAGTCGAAAGTGCGGTCAGTGATCCAGTCCCGGTTTCGGAACTCAACGACGACGGGGAGAGTGTCCAATCTCTCCCGGAGCATTCGCAGGTAGTCAAGACCTTCCTCCCCAGGGCGGAAGGACCAGGGAAACTGGGCCAGGATGCAGCCGAACTTGCCTGTCTCGATGAGTGGCTCCAGTGACTCGACAAACTCAGTGAAGACGCTATCGTCCCCTTCTCTGTCATGTGTCATGTCCTGGTGAGCCTTCAGCGTGAACAGGAAATCATTCGGCGTCTTGGCAGCCAGTCGCTCCAGAGTGGATTTGGTGGGGACGCGGTAGTAGGAGAAGTTCAGCTCGGTGACGCTGAAGTCGCGAGCGTAGAACTCCAACCAGTCACTACTTGGCATGCCTTGAGGGTAGTATGGTCCTACCCAGTCCTTGTAGCTAAAGCCACTCGTTCCGAAATAGATCATTTGATATCCAAACGCGGAAGAGAGCTCTGGGGCTTCTCTGGCACGGTACGATCACCGCATCTATACCGTCTCCTGCGCGGCGATTCTTGCCCCCCCTACACCTTGTATCGGTAAAGGATGCGGCCTCTCGTCGGGTCATACGGCGACAACTCCACGAGAACACGATCCCCCAGGAGGATGCGGATGTAGTACTTCCTCATCTTTCCGGAGATGTGAGCCAGCACCTCGGGTCCACTGTCCAACTGAACCCGAAACATGGCGTTGGGCAGAGCCTTGACCACTACGCCCTCCGCCTGAATTCCTTTACTCTTCTTGATCCTCTCTTCCAGTTCCTTCCTTGGCATACAGTCTCCTTCTTTTCACATTCACAATTCCCAATCGTCCTCCTCCATCTCCTTGCCCTCCTCAAGGATAAGGACCTCTCTCCAACGCCCCCCTGACTCCGGAGGGCCGATGATGCCCTCATCTTCCAGTTGATCCATGAGCCTGGCAGCCCTAGGGTAGCCAATTCGAAGGCGTCTTTGCAGCAGGGAGGTGGAGGCACGTTCCTGTTCTCTCAAGAGCTCGATGGCTTCCTCCAGCAGCTCGTCGCGCTCCTCATCGCCCTCCACCGCCTCAATCTCGCCCCAGGGCGCGGCGGTGTCCCTTTCCAAGGGCTCTGTCTGTGTCCAGAAATGGACCACCCTTTCGATCTCCCGGTCAGATACGAAGCAGCCTTGCAGCCGTACCAGCTTGGAGGAGTCAGGGGCCATATAGAGCATGTCACCCTGCCCGAGCAGGGTCTCGGCCCCTGCCGTATCCAGAACTACCCGGGAATCCACCTGCGAGGTTACGGCGAATGAGATGCGGGCTGGGAAGTTGGCTTTGATCAGTCCCGTGACCACATCCACAGAGGGCCGCTGCGTGGCGATGACCAGGTGTATCCCTGTGGCCCGCGACATCTGCGCCAGCCGGCAGATGATGCGCTCCACTTCATCAGGGGCCATCATCATCAAGTCTGCTAGTTCGTCGATGGCAACTATGACATAGGGCAAGGGATCTTCGTTCGGCGGCAACTTTCGGTAGTTGAAGTCCTCGATGTTCCGAGCCGCAGCTCTCGACAGAATGGAGTAGCGGCGGTCCATCTCCGCCATCACCCATCTCAGGGCGGGGAGCACCCGCTCCATGTCTGTGACCACCGGCGCTATCAGGTGGGGGAGTCCGTTGAAATGAATCAACTCCACCGTCTTGGGGTCTATCATCAGCAGCTTTAGCGCTGCCGCGGAGTTGTTGAACAGCAGGCAGGTAATGATGGAGTTGATGCACACACTCTTGCCTGAGCCCGTGGCACCGGCGATGAGCAGGTGCGGCATGTTGTCCAGGCTGGCTGCCACAGGCTGCCCCGACACGTCCTGGCCCAGCGCCATCTTCAAGGGCGAGTCCATCGCCTGGAACTCCTCGGACTCCATGACCGCTCGAAGCGAAACCAGGGAGATCTTGTCGTTGGGGACCTCTATACCCACCATGGATCGCCCAGGCACCGGGGCCTCGACACGGATGGCCGTGGCAGCCAGGGCCAGGGCAAGATCCTTGGACAGCGAGCTTATCTTGTTGACCCGGACCTTGCGAGAGACGGTCTCGCCGTCAGGGCTCTTTCGCTCCACATATCCCGGCTCGACGCCGAACTGGGTAACCGTGGGCCCGTGGTTAATCTCCACCACCTTGGCTGGAACGCCGAAGCTGCCCAAGGTCTCTTCGATGACTCTCGACTTACGCCGAGCCTCCGTTTCACTGAATGCTTCGAAGGACACCTCTTCCAGCAACTCCAGCGATGGGAACGGTCCCTCGTCAGGTCTCGGCCGCCTGCGCTGTGGCTCCAAGTCCAGCGGCGGCTGGTAGGCCACCGGACGTTCCGGCTCCCATTCTTCGTCAACCGTCGGGGTGGCGAGCACCTCTTGCTGGGCCCCCGCCGGAGCCTCTTGCTGCTCCTCCAGACCCTCCAAGTAGGGAGTCACGTGGTCCTGATAGATGGACGCTGCCCTCGCACTGAGGGCGGTTGCTGCGTCTCTCATCTGCGCAGGGGATATGCTCACCACGAGGAAGATACCTGCCAGAGCAAGGAGCAGCAGGACCAGGAAGGCACCAATGTCTCCCAGAGTGGTGTACAACGCCGTGCTGATGGCCCACCCGACGTGGCCGCCCCCTCGACCCTCCTGGGCCAGGAGAAGGGGATCCGGGTAGAAGAAGTGAAACAGACCCAGAATGCTGAGGAAGAGCAGGAATCCACCGGCAACCCTGAGGCGTGATACCGCCAGGAGCGACTCAAGGTTGCGCAGCAGCAAGACCGCCCCCACCACGATCATGGCCAGAGCCACCAGAAAGGCGCCCCATCCGAATGTCCATCGCAGCAGCAAGGACCAGCTATCTATGAGAAGCCCCTGCGCGCGGCCCACAGAGAGCAGGTTCAACAGCGTGATGCCGCCGATAGCGATCAACAGCAAGCCCACGATCTCCTCTCGCAGACGGGGCTCGAGGCTGATCGGAAAGCGTTCCCGTAGGGGTGTCTTCTTGTTCTTGGAAGCCTTTCGCGCCATCACAACTCGTCCGAGCGATGCTCCGCGCTGGATCTCCGACTGTCTTACTTCAGAACGTTCTCCGCTGGCGAAAGTGCCAATCTGAGCGCCGAAACACGCCCAATCATCGTATTATACGCCACCAGAAGCGCTTGTCAAGAGTACGCGAGGCCTTGCACGCCCTGCTCCGCAATGGCTAACCACCGATATGTCGAAGCATATGAGGGCCTCCTCTAGGCTCTGCATCCGCGAACAGCGCGGTTGCCTTGTCTACTCAGGCCCTGGCGTTGGTCGGCTTGGCCCGCAGGTCACCGTCGAAGTATTCGATAGCGTTGTCGAAGAACCCGGAATGCAGGAGCGAGAGGCCGTCGGCATCCCACGGCGCAGTCGTTCTCAGCGGCCTCTTGCCCCTTGCAAAAAAGGGCCAACCCAGACTTCGGTCAGCCCAAGATCACTGTGTTCAGGAGCCACCCATCGGATTCGAACCGATGACCTAGCGCTTACGAGGCGCTTGCTCTACCGACTGAGCTAGGGTGGCTCAGATGGGCCGTGCTGGACTCGAACCAGCGACACCCTGCTTAAAAGGCAGGTGCTCTAACCAGGCTGAGCTAACGGCCCGCCAGGGGCAAACCCCTAGGCGTAGTATAGCACACGGGGGATCGGATTTCAACTTCGAATGAGTCAGAAGAGACTGCGCTCGGTTCGTATCTGAGCGCATCGCGATGGGTGCGGTGTTGTGCTGCCGGATCTACGCGATGTGGTTACCGAGGAGCAGACATGTTGATTTCGCCGGTCGGGTGTGTGGCCGGCGTCTTAGTGCCGACGCCCATCGCAGAGGTGAAGCGGCTCTCCTGCGCGCCCAGGCACCGCATTGTTGACTTTTGACCTACGGCTTCGTACAATCAGTCAAACCCCGCGGAGGCGTCGATCTCATGGCCAAGAAACTGATGCTCATCGACGGACACGCGCTGGCCTATCGCGCCTTCTTCGCGTTGCCCGTGGACGGGTTCTCCACCTCCAAGGGCGAACTGACCAATGCTGTCTATGGCTTCACAATGATGCTCCTTCAGGCGCTGCGGGCTGAGAAGCCCGACTACATTGCTGTCACTTTCGATGCCCCGGCGGCCACTTTTCGTCACGAGGAGTTCGAGGAGTATAAGGCCCACCGCCCGCCGATGCAGGAGGAGATGCGCAGTCAGATGGACCGCATCCGGGAGGTGGTGCGAACGATGAACATCCCCGCTTTCGAACTCCCCGGCTACGAAGCCGATGATCTCATTGGCGCTCTGGCACTGCAAGCAAGCGATGCCGGGACCGAGACAGTCATCGTCACGGGTGACAATGACACCCTCCAGCTGGTCTCGCCCACAGTGAAGGTGATGACGCCGGGGGGACACAGCCAGAGGTTCTCGGAGGCCAGGCTGTACGACGAAAAGGCAGTGCGAGAGAAGTACGGCATTGCTCCCACGTTGGTCGCCGACTACAAAGGACTGGTGGGCGATAAGACAGACAACATCCCCGGCGTCGCCGGCGTGGGGGACAAAACTGCCCGGGAACTGATTCAGCGCTACGGCACTGTAGAGCGAATATACGAGCATCTAGAGGAGATCGAGTCTGGCAGGGCGAGAAAGGCCCTAGCGGGTCAGGAGAAGCAGGCCCTGCTCAGCAAGCACCTGGCCACCATCGTGACAGATGTGCCCATTGGCTTGGATCTCGAGAAGTGCCGTACCGGCGATTACGACCGCGACGCAGTGACCGAGCTTTTCCGCGAGCTGGAGTTCAGAAGCCTCGTCCAGAGACTGCCCTCGAGCGAGCGAGAGCGGCCCAGACAGATGACGTTGTTCGGTCGGGAGCCACTAGCGGCGGAGGCATCGGTAGCGGTGACTACGGAGGGGCAGCTGGTCTCGCTGGTCTCCGAACTCTCCCGGGCGCCGCTGATCGCCATCGATGTGGAAACGACCAGCACGGACGCCATGAAGGCGGACCTGGTGGGTCTCTCCTTCGCAGCAGGGCCGGGCCGAGGTTACTATGTGCCTGTGGGTCACCTGCTCGCCCAGGGCTCGTCCGGGCAGTTGCCCCTGGGATTGGTGATCGAACGTCTGGGTCCGGTGTTGGAGAACCCCAAGGTGGCAAAGGCTGCCCACAACGGGAAGTACGACCTCACGGTCCTGAAGCGCCACGGGATTGAAGTGCGCGGCCTGGACTTCGACACCATGATCGCAGCCTATCTCCTGGAGCCATCGCGGCGGGGATTCGGGCTCAAGGATCTGGCCTGGAGCAAGCTCGGCTTGGAGATGAAGCCCATCACTGATCTCATTGGGAAAGGCCGAAGTCAGATGACGATGGCCCAGGTGCCCATCGCTGACACCGCTGGCTACGCGGGGGCCGACGCCGATGCTACAATGCGACTGGTCAATGTGCTGGAGAAGGAGCTACGGGAGCGAGAACAGTGGGATCTGTTCCGCGACGTGGAGATGCCCCTGGTGCAAGTGCTCATGGACATGGAGATGGTCGGCGTGGCGCTGGACACAGATGAACTGATGGATATCTCGACGAGCATGCACAGGCGCATTGTGGAACTGGAGAAGCAGATCCAAGGCCTGGCAGGCCGTCCCTTCAATTTGAGCTCCACCCAGCAACTAGGGCAGATCCTTTTCGATGAACTGAAACTGCCTGTCAAGGCGAAGACCAAGACCGGGTTCTCCACCAGAGCGAGTGTGTTGGAGGAGTTGAAGGGCCTGCATCCCATCATCGACCTCATCCTGGAGCATCGACAGCTGACCAAGATCAAGTCTACCTACGTGGATGCCCTACCCCTGCTGGTGAACCGGGAGACGGGCAGAGTGCATACCTCCTACAATCAGACGGGCACGGTGACAGGACGGATCTCTTCCAGCGATCCCAACTTGCAGAACATCCCCGTGCGCACCGAACTGGGCCGGCATGTACGCTGTGCCTTCGTGTCTGAGGAGGGCTGGCTGCTACTGGCAGTGGACTACTCTCAGGTGGAGCTGCGTATCCTTGCCCACATCTCCCAGGATCCGAACCTCCTGGCCGCGTTCGGTCGCGGCGAGGACATCCATGCCAGCACCGCCGCCGCCGTATTCGAGGTGCCCTTGTCCGATGTCACCCCTGAGATGCGTCGCATCGCCAAGACCATCAATTTCGGCATCATTTACGGGATGGGCGAGTACGGTCTATCACAGAGAACCAGTCTGTCCGTGGAGCAGTCTCGGAAGTTCATAGACAACTACTTCGCGCGCTATGAGAGGGTGCGTGATTATCTGGAAGAGACCAAGGCGGGGGCACGGGAGCTAGGCTACGTGTCCACCCTCTTGGGGCGGCGCCGGTACTTCCCGGAGTTGCGGACCAGCAACAGAGCCCACACGGGAGTGAAGCGCGGCGCTGAGCGTGAGGCGATCAACATGCCCATTCAGGGTACTGCCGCCGACATCCTCAAGATCGCTATGGTGCACCTGCATGACGCTCTCCAGAAAGAGAACTTCGCTGCCAGGATGATTCTCCAGGTTCACGATGAACTGGTGCTGGAGGTGCCAGGAGAGGAGTTGTCTCCTGTGGCGGACCTGGTGCGCTCAGTGATGGAGGGCGCCTGGGACCTCGATGCGTCGCTGAGGGTGGAAACAAAGGTTGGCAAGAACTGGGAGCAGATGGAGGCCTACCAGGTTTAGACGTGCTATTGGAACTGTCAGGTGAGATAGAGAAGCTGGTTCACGAGGCGATTGTGGCCGCACAGGAATCCGGCGAACTGCCAGGGTTCGATGTTCCGCAGTTGGTGGTGGAGCGACCGCAACGAGAGGAACACGGAGATTACGCGGCCACGGCCGGTCTGCAGCTTGCTGGGGTGGCACGCATGCCCCCCCTGCGTATAGCCGAAATCGTCGCCTCTCGGCTGCCAGACTCCGAGTTCATCTCTCAGGTGGAGGTGGCTCGGCCTGGTTTCATCAACTTCAGACTGGACGAGGGGTGGCTGGCCAGGCAGGTCGACGAGATACTGGGCGCAGGAGAGGGCTACGGTAAGCTCACGCTGGGCCGGGGGCAGAAGGTACAGGTAGAGTACGTCAGCGCCAACCCCACAGGTCCCCTGCACGTAGGGTCCGGACGGAATGCGGCCATTGGAGATAGTCTGGCCAACGTCCTGGAGGCCGCCGGCTATGAGGTTCAGAGAGAGTTCTACATCAACGATGCAGGCACGCAAATGAGGGCCTTCAGCGAGAGTCTGTACGCTCGCTATGCCCAGGCTCTGGGTCGCGATGAGCCCCTCCCTGACGGTGGCTATCCGGGCACCTACGTCACGGAGATGGGTGGCGAGGTAGCCAGTCAGGAGGGAAGCAGGTACCTGGATATGCCCCGCGACGAGGCGGTAGATGCTCTCTATGATGTGGGCCGGAAGAAGATGCTGGCTTCCATGCGCGATGACCTCGGCCTGATGGGCGTGAGCTATGATCGGTGGTTTTCCGAGAGAAGCCTCTATGAAAGTGGGCTCTTTGACAAGGTGAAGGCCTTTCTCGAGGCGAGAGGATACATCGCCCAGAGGGATGGAGCGGTGTGGTTCACCTCTAGCGAGTTGGGCGATGACAAGGACAACGTCCTCGTCCGATCCGATGGAGAGCCCGGCTACCTGGCCTCGGACATGGCCTATCACTATGACAAGTTCATCCTGCGGGGGTTCGATAGAGTGATAGACGTGTGGGGAGCCGATCATCAGGGTCATGTGCCGCGCATGAAGGCGGCCATGAAAGCCATAGGCGTGGATCCCGAGAGGCTGGTGCTTCTGCTCTACCAGCTGGTCACTTTGAGGCGCGGAGGGGAGATCGTACGGTTGTCCAAGCGCACTGGCGACATCATCACTCTGCGAGATGTGCTCGAGGAGATTGGCCCTGATGCGGTGCGTTTCCTCCTCCTGGCTCGTGCTGCGGACAGCCAGATGGATCTGGATCTTGACCTGGCCAAGGAGCAGTCCAGTGAAAACCCGGTGTACTACGTGCAGTACGCACACGCCCGTATCGCCAGCATAACGCGCCACGCCGGGCACATAGACTTCACGGATGGCGACGTTTCCTTGCTCGTCCACCCTGCGGAACTGACTCTGATTCGACACATGCTACGCTTGCCAGAGGTAGTGGAGAAGGCGGCAACTGGTCTGAGCCCACACCACTTGGCGTACTATGCTCTGGAATTGGCGGGCGCCTTCCACCCCTTCTACAAGCAATGTCGGGTGGTCTCTTCCCTTCCCGAGGACGTTCCCCTGAACAAGGCACGACTGAAGCTCGTGACGGCGGCGCAGATCGTGCTGGCGCGCGTCCTGGCCCTGATGGGTGTCAGCGCCCCGGAGAGCATGTAGGCCGGAACGCTGGCGCACCAGATTGGGTTCTCCGGTTGACTTTGTCCCCGCTCCATCGTATACTGCAGGTGAACCGGGCGGATAGCTCAGCCGGGAGAGCGCTTCCCTTACAAGGAAGAGGTCGCAGGTTCGAGCCCTGTTCCGCCCATTGTCCTCCCAGAAACCGGTGCACTGTTGAGTTGAGGCATGTCTGTCGCAAAGGCGCAGGATCTGGTTCTGTTGCTCGGGAAGGACGGCAAACGATTCATCGTGCGCTTGACCCCCGGGGAGTCGCTGCACACCCATCGGGGGTTCATCAAACATGACGAGATGCTGGGCCAGCCCTTTGGAGCCCAGCTGACCTCCCATTTGGGCTACCCCTTCTACCTCCTCCGCCCTTCCATCCACGACCTCATCATGAACGTCAGGCGAGAAAGCCAGATCATTTACCCCAAAGAGAGTGGGTACGTGCTGCTGAAGATGAATATCTTGCCCGGTTCCAGGGTCATCGAGGCGGGCACAGGCAGCGGCGCCATGACCATCGCTCTGGCCCGGGGAGTGATGCCCTCCGGCAGGGTCTACTCCTACGACAGGCGCCAGGACATGATCGATCTGGCCACGCGTAACCTCTCCAGAGTCGGGGTGTTGGACTTGGTGGACCTGAAGTGCCAGGGTATCGCTGAGGGGTTCGATGAGAAGGAAGTAGATGCGCTATTCATGGACGTGCGCGAGCCCCAGCTCTACGTTGGCAGGGTCAAGGAGGCACTGGCGCCGGGCAGCTTCTTCGGCGCCCTGGTGCCCACCACCAACCAGGTCTCAGCCCTGCTGGAGGAATTGGAGCTCAGGGGTTTTGTCGATCTGGAGGTGAGCGAGATGCTCTTGCGTCACTACAAAACGGTGGCGGCACGGCTGCGGCCAGAGGATCGGATGGTCGCCCACACCGGCTATCTGGTGTTCGCTCGTCCGTTGAGCGAGCAGTGATGGCTGAAGCCAAGGTCAAGGTAGTTACCGACAGCACGTGTGATCTCTCTCGCTCTGAGGCAGACAGTCTGGGGCTCGTGACGGTTCCTCTGTCCGTCAGCTTTGGACCCGAGATCTATTACAACGGGCAACTGTCCCAAGACGAGTACTGGGAGAAGGCCAAGGGACCCTTCTGGCCCAAGACCTCGCAACCTTCCGGCGGTGCGTTCGAGGAGGTGTTTGCACGCCACGTTGAGGCGGGATACGACGTAGTGTGTGTGACCCTTCTGAGTCACTACAGCGGGACATATGGGACTGCCTGCGCTGCGGCCCGCAGGTTTGGCAAAAGGATATCGGTCATGGACTCTGGCACTGTGTCGGCAGGTCTGGCATGGCAGGCCATAGCTGCAGCAGAGGCTGCCGCGGAGGGCATGGGGCGCGAGGCCATCGTGGACCTGGTCAGGGACGTGGCCCGCAGGATCCGTTTCTATGTCGCGCTGGATACCATCGAGAACGTGAGAAAAGGCGGTAGGTTGGCCAGACTGATGCCCATCATGGGCCGACTGGTGCGTGTGATCGATCTCAAGATTGTGCTTGTCATGGCCGATGGCGAGCTGAGTCTGGTAGGAGCCGCCCGTTCGTACGAGGGGGCAGTGGAGCGAGTGCAGGATGATACTCTGGCGCGTGCGCCACTGGAGAAGATCGCCGTGTTCCACACCCGGGCGCCGGAAAGAGCCTCCGCGTTTGCCGACACTCTGGCTGAGATGGCTGGACTGGACAGAGATCAGATACGCGTGGTGGAAGGTGGCCCGGTCCTGGCCTGTCACGCGGGCCCCAAGGTGATGGGCGCCTTCCTGCTGAGCAAGTCTTACCCGGCTTGAGAGATGCGACCGTGGGTGCAGCTCGGTCGTAGGGGAGCGCGAGAGGCCATTGCCCTGTTGGCCCGTTGACACGCGGCCAGCGTTTGGTGCTCCCACCCCCTAGAAGACGACCACGGAGGACGATCATGTTTCGAAGGCGACGTTTTCGACCCTTGAGACCTCTTCGCAGAAGGGGTCCCCTGCCGCCCGGGAGACCGGTGCCTGAGCCCCTCAGAAAGGCGATGGTACTGTTAGAACAGGGCAAGTTCGACGAGGCTGCGACGGCCTTCGACGAGCTGGCACAAGGGGCAGAGGAACGGGGTAACTCCTTCCGTGCGGCCAATCTCCCCGCTCAGGCTGCTCGCTGCTACCTGCAACTGGACGACGTGGATGCGGCCTATGAGAGAGGAGTGAAGGCGCTGGAGGTGTTCAAGCAGGCTCAACGCCCTGGCGCGGCCCGACGTCTCGGCGAGAGGATGGTGAAGGCCCTGAG
>JBAVWD010000509.1:0-25475 GCA_049697655.1 Anaerolineae bacterium
AGCGCGAGCTCCCTCGTCGTTATCTCGGCCTCGCCGCGGATCACCGCGTCGATGGCAGGGTTCTCTTTCAGAATCTCCTGGTGGAAAAACGTCGGGTGAGACCCGATCAAGGCGACGAACGTACCCACGAAGCTCTCCTTGGCAGCCCTGGCGGACTCCAGATCGTGGTAGATGGAAGGAGTCGAGCACTCCATCACCACCAGATCGGGGCGGATCCTGGCCACCGCCTCGGAAAAGTCGGGGATGGACATCTCCTCCATCACCGCGTCTACGAAGGCGACTTCCAGTCCAGCCTCTTCGAGCACGGCCACGATGTAGGCGAGATAGATGGGATACTCCAGGTACTTGTCCATCCTCTTGTGAGGCCAACGCACGTCTGACCGTGCCCCATAGCCCTCTCCGGGCCAGGGTGGATTGACCACCAGGACCTTCATGACACCTCCGCCTGACCCTTACTGGAGCGCACGTACCCCTCGCACAATTCAACAAACTGAAGGGCCAGTTCGCTCCACTCGAACTTCTCTTTGACCATTGCCAATCCGCTCTCGCCCAGCCTGACTCTGAGTTCACGATCCTCAAGCAGCTGACTTATCTTGCTGGCCAGATCTCTTGCATCGCCCGGTTGGTAGAAGAGGGCAGTGACTCCCTCCTCCGCGATCTCTTCCAGGGCTGGCAGGCGCGGCAGAATAGCCGGCACGCCGCACGCCCAGTACTCGAACTCCTTCAGCGTGACCCGTCCCCGCGCCGACAGCACGTCCGGAAGTACCACCAGGCCGACATCGCTGGCGCTGATGAAGGACGGAATCTCGCGCTGCTGCACCCAGCCTGAGAAGAAGAAATGATCATCCAGCGAGTACTCACTCACCTTCTTCTTGAGGCCCGGCACGGCGCTCCCGTCTCCTACCAGCCAGAAGCAAGCACGCTCATGTTCCTCCACGACCAGGCGAGCGGCATCGACGAGCAGTTCGGGATCGTCCTGGGGGTCAATCGCCCCGTGGAAGATCAGTACGTGGCTGGCACCGCTGGCGTGAGCGTCCCGCAGGGCACGGCCGTCAACAGGGTGGAAGATGCTCGTATCCACTCCATCGGGCACCACATCGATCTGCGCGGTCCGTGCGCCGTACTCCACGGCTATCCTCTTCATGGCCTCGCTGATGGTGATGATCCGATCGGACTCGCGGATCACTTTGTTCTCCAAGCGGCGCCCGCCGTTCATCACCGCCCTCAGCCATCCCCCCTGGGAATACTCCTCCAGGTACTCGAAAAGAAGGTCCGTAAGGTCCAAGACCGCAAGTGAGCCGGGACTCCACCTCTTGCCCAGCAGAGCTCCATAACCAGCAATAGAGTTATGGGAGACAATCAAGTCCGGCTTCAGCCTGCGAACGGCCGCGGCCGCTCTCATGATGTTGTACGGAAAGGCCCCCATGTACTTGGGCATCTTCCACCTGCCCAGCCGGTTGACGCCCTGAAGGGACACCCAGTCCTCACATCCCAGCCTGGCTATAGCCTGCTCCTTGCTGACGGCGATGGACGACGCCACATGGACCTCGTGCCCTCTCGCCACGAAAGCCCTAACCAGACTAGATATGCGCGGTGTGCCTCCCCCACTGATGGGAACCAGCTTTTCGAAAATGGTGACCAAGACCCTCACAGAATAACCTCAATGGCTCATGCCAGGTTCGCTGCCCTACACGGTCGCCTGAGAGTCCAACCCCTTATAGACCTCCTCGAACTTGGCTACCTCTCTCTCCCAGCTGTATCTCGCCACCACCTTCTTCCTTGCCTGCGTGCCCAGCCTCTGCCTCCAGGCCTCGTCCTTGATTAGCCCTAGGAGCAGCTCGATGAACTCGTCGTCCACCTCCTTGGTGAGCAGGATCTCCTCGCCATGGACGAACTCCAGTCCTTCTGCCCCGATCTCAGTGGACACGATGGGCCTGGAACACGCCGCGGCCTCTAAGATCTTCAACCGCGTTCCCGACCCGCGATCCATGGGCACTATGATGATGTCTGAGGCCGACAGGTAGTCCGTCAGATTCGGCGATGCATCCTTCCTGCTGCTAATGAAGCCAGTGAAGAACAGACGTTCCCTCTCGTATTCAAGCAAATGCTCGTAGTTCTGGCCCACGATCATGAACCACGAGTGGGGATAGTGGGCGGTTACCACAGGGTGGATGCGCTCTGCTATGTACTGCGTCGCGACCGTGTTGTGCGGAGCATCCATCTTGCCGACGTAGGTCATGACCACATCATCTGGACCGATGCCCCGGGCCTTCCTGACCATCGCCGCTCCGTCCCTATCGTACTTGAAGACCTCATGGTCCGCACAGTGGCTTATCACATGAATCTTGTCCTGGGGCACATCGTACAGGTCCACCATGTGCTGCTTGTCCACCTCAGATACGGCCACAATCCTGTCGGAGACACGACAGGCCAGCCCCTCCAACAGCTTCAGCACATAGGTGGCGTACCAGGGCGCCTCGAACTTCACCTGCTTCACATACTCGGCATTCTCTTGCACCAGGACGAGGGGCTTCCGGTATCGCTTCTTGAGGAAGTATCCAGCCAGGATGGTGAAGAGCACCTGGCACTGGATGATGTCAGCACCGACATCGCGCATCAGGGTTTCGGCAGCCCTGTAGTAGTAGGGGTTCACCAAGAACGATTTGTATTGCAGGCGGTCAAAGGCGCTGGCAGGACAGTAGCGAACGGTGAGATTAGGATGTGAGATGTCTACCGGGCCGCCCTGCGAGAAAACCCGACTGAGCAGGACGCCCAGCACATGCTGGGGGGCCAGATACTTGACAATGTGGTAGATATTCTCGCTATTCCCATCAACTGGGGGGAAGATGTCACTTGGCGACAGTACAAGGATCTTCCTCACTTGCTAAGAACACCCCTCAGCATGAAGCATCAAACACCAAATAGTTGGCATACCTGCGTAGTGGCGTCTTCAGCAGGAATGCCTCCACGCCTTTCACAGCCGGTAGCAGGAACCCTAACCGCCGATTCCCAAGGATGGGAATACGAAACGGGTAGGGATAGAAACTGAATTCCTCGATCTTCATATCCTTGAACCCCGCCGCCACTGCCAGGTCGGCAAGCCACTCCCTGTTGCTGTCCAGCAAGCCCCGCTCGTGCTCAGCCATCCTGCCGAAGAGACTCATTATGGGCGAGCGTCCGTTGACCTCCGCCCCCACGACACGGCCCTGACGGCTGATCGCTCTCAGGTTCTCCATCGCCCGCAGCGGCTCGGCCGTATGGTGCAGGAAGTCCTTGAAAAAAACGACGTCAACGGAACCACTGGCCAGGCCCAGGTTGTCCACGTCTGCCACCAGCGCAGTTGCGTTTGTGACCTGCATCGCCTTCAAGAACCCTGCCGCCGTCCTGACCGCGCCACGAGAGAAGTCGGCTCCGACAACGCTATTGAAGTGCTTGCTCAAGACATAGGTGGTTACTCCTTGTCCGCATCCGATGTCCAGGCAGGTCATCTTTTCCGTACCTTGGAGACCCCTCAAGGCCAGAGACACGACATGGTGTTCGAAGTACTGACGAAAAGGGTGCTTGACTTTGTACAGGGCGAAATCCAGATCACTATACAGGTGATCGTAGGTCTCCCTCTGAAGTTGTTTGAACCCTTCGCCCCTGTGCTCATTCATGGCGACCACCTACCAGGGACCACTGCGCTAGACGATCAAGTCCTTGTCCTTGAGTTCCCGATCCACCTCATGGAACCTGTCTGCTGCCTCTTGCTCCCTCACCCAACCCATCAGATCGGAGACACCTTCCTCGAAGCTCACTCGTGGTGCGAAACCAAGCCTGTCTCCGATCTTGGCGATGTCGGCAAAGCAATGGCGGATGTCCCCTCTGCGATACTTGCCGACGACCTGAGGCTCGATCTCCCCATCTGCCAGGCTGTCGATCAGCACCCGCGCTATCGCGAGAATGGTCAGCGACCTGCCAGTGCCCACGTTGAACACCTCATAGTCAGCTTCGTCGCGCTCCATGGCCAGCAGGCTTGCACGGACGACGTCCCCCACGTGGACGAAATCCCTGCTTTGCAGTCCATCCTCGTAGATCACTGGGGGCTGCCCATTGAGCAACCGGGACGAGAATATGGCCGCCACGCCCGTGTACGGATTGGAGAGTGCCTGGCGTGGGCCGTACACGTTAAAGAGGCGGAGCGCCACCGTAGGGATTCCATAAGCACGACCAAAGCAGAGGAACATCTCCTCGTGATCCCTCTTCGTCACCGCATAGATCGAGGTGGGAAAGAGGGGTTTGTCTTCGTCCGTCGGCAGCGGTTGCATCTCCCCGCCGCACGACGGGCAGAGCATCTCCCATTTGCGCTCCCGCAGCTGGTCGTCCTGTCTCAACTGCGGATAGCCCACGCCGCACTTGCCGCACTCATACTTGCCCTCGCCATAGATGGACATCGACGAAGCCACAACCAGCTTCCTCACGCCCAGGCGCTCGTTGGCCAGGATATCCAGTAGCGTGGCCCCGCCCAGCGTGTTTGCCTCCACGTAGCGGCGGATCTGATACATCGACTGGCCCACTCCCACGGCCGCGGCATAGTGAAAGACCACGTCGACTCCTTCCAGTGCATTTTTCAAGGCCGAGCGGTCCCTGACGTCTCCGATGACCAGTTCAGCCCCAGGATTCAGATACTCCGGAACCTGGCGCCGCGCACCGTGCACCTGCGGCTCCAGGTTGTCGAACACACGCACGTCATGGCCGTTGTCCACCAGGGCGTCCACCAGATACGAACCTATAAAACCGGCGCCGCCGGTGACCAGAATCTTGCCCTTCTCACTCATCACGACTCCCGTCCGCAGCGATCTCCTTGGACTGGTGCGGCGCGCTTGTGGGGCTCGCCGACCATCCTGAAATCCTATCACAGCGAATATCTTCCAGCAAGCTATCCGCCGACGCCGAGGATTCGGTCATAGAGCTGCAATGTCTTCTCGGCAATGGACGCCCAGGAGAACAGCTTGGAGAGCTCTGCTGCCCCAAGAGCCAGCCGCTTCCGCAGCGCGTCCGAGGCGGCCACTCCGCGAATCCTCTCGGCCAAAGCCTCAGGGTCATTCGGCGGAGCGAGGGACATGTTCTCTCCTTCAACGATCTCTGAGATATGCACCTGGGGGTGCGTGCTGACGATGGGCATGCCGTGGGCCAAAGCCGCCATCAGAGTCCCACGTCGAAGTGACACGCCGTCGCGATACGGCAACACACAGATGTCGGAAGCCCAGAAGCTACCGGAGACTTCCGGGCCATCAACGTAGCCCGTCCAGAGCACGCTATCAGTCAGGTTCAAATCCCTGATCAAGCTCTCGACCTTCTGCAGGTAGGCCAGGTTGGTGGGATCGCTTGAACCCACCTTGCCCCCGATCATCAGCAGCTTGATTCTCTCCCCTGAAGCCACTAGCCGAGCCAGGGCCCGGAGCAAGGTCTCGCCGCCCTTGCTCTCGTTCAAGAAGCCGAAATAGCATAGCAGAGCCTCCTCCGGCCCAACACCCCATCGCTCGCGCCACTTCCACCGATCATAGTCTGGCGGAGCCTGAGGATGTATGTTGCTCCCGATGGGGAACAAGTGTAGGCTGTCCGCGCCGTACCGCTCTGCCTCGCTCCGGTCCTCGACATTGGTAACAACGGTGGAGTCACTCCCGACGATCAGCGCCTTGGTCACCCATCTCCGCAGAGGGCCCGCCTTGGGGAAGAGATAGGGCAGTTTCAGGTCGTGGAAGGTCACCACTACCTTCGGTCGCTCTTTCAGAAGGCGCAGCCTCCAAGGCAGGAAGTTGATGGCCGGGTGCATCTGGTAGGCTGCGGTCTGATACTGGACATTGAGGATTTGGGATCCAGTATGCCTCAGCAGCTCCGCAATGGTCGACCAGCAGGAGGAATCCCAGCGCTGGATCACTGGATAGAGAGTCAGCCGCAGATCGTCACGGGCGAGAACGAATCCTCCCTCGGCAGTCAAGGGCGTCGCCAACGCCGGTGCTGCCTTCACCGAGGAGACAACGTTCACTGCGGCTCCCAGCCGATTCAACGCCAAGCCGATCTCTCTTGTGAAGTCCCCTACCCCGCCCTGCATGGGTGGAAACTCGCCGCTGACCAGGCAGATCCTCATCCTACTTCAGACCTGATCGCAGAACTTGCCAGTAGGCCGCCACACGCTGCTGACGCAAAGGCCGCTTGTGACCCACAAGCCACTTGAGACTCTCCAGGATTGTCTGCCAAAGGTAGGTAGCCAGAAGATAGAAGCGGAGTGCCTCAGCACGCCAACCTCCGCGGTGCTTCCTGAAGAATAGCACTTTGCTGCGCTGGAACTGGACATGTCGCACGGGCAAGACCTGTTCGCTGCTCTTGCCCTCGTGATGTATCACTCGCGCTGTGGGGAGGTACACCACCTTCCAGCCTCGCGTCTTGGCCCTGTAGCACCAATCCATCTCTTCTGAGTACATGAAGAATCTCTCATCGAGAGACCCCACCTCCTCCAGCACCGCCCGGCGCATCAGCAGGCAGGCTCCCACAAGCCAGTCGACCTCTTGCGTCTCATCATCAGCCCGATCCAGCACGTAGTACCTGCGGAGTATTCCACTGTTAGGGAACCATGGCTGCAAGAAAGTACCTTCCAGGAAAGCGGTGTCAAGGCCGGGGAAACGACGCCGGGACGATTGTACCGTTCCGTCAGGATAGAGAAGCTGTGGGCCCAGTGCGCCCACCCGGGGATGCTCGTCCATGTGAGAGACCATCTCCCACAGAGCGTCTTCCACCACCTCCGTGTCGGGGTTCAGCAGCAATACGTGGCGGCCATCGCTGAGGGATATGCCCTGGTTATTGCCAGCCGTGAACCCGAGGTTACGCTCGTTGGCTATCAGCTCGAGCTGTGGACACTCCTGCTTGAGCATCTGCACGGTTCCATCGCTGGAGGCATTGTCCACGACAATGAGCTGCCACGAGAGCTGTCTTGGCCGGCCTGGCCTCAGGCTCTCCATTACGGAACCTACACAGCGATGCAGGAGTTCCCTGACATTCCAGCTGACGATGACGATGGACAAGTCGTGCGCCACTGGCTATCACCGGGGTCATACAAACCCCCGAGTGCTTCGGGGGTTCAGGAGGTTCATCCTCAATGGCAGCGGCCCTATCTCCAGCCGCGATGGTCCCTGGACAGACATGCGTGGCCACGCACCACGGCCCTACCGCCTGCGCTCCAGGAGGTAGTCGGCCAGGTCCAGCATGACCTGCCTGTACTGGTTTGCGGAGAGGTCCCTGAGAGCTTCCTTGGCTTCCATGGTGAAGCGCCTTGCCTCCTCACGGGCCGATTCGATGGCAGGTGAATCGCGCACCAGGTCCACCAGGGACCGGATTCTCTCTTCGCGCCCCTCCCGTTCCTCGAACACCGCGCTCAGCAGATCGTGCTTTGGGTGCTCCTCGAAGTAGAGCAGAAGAGGGAGCGTAACTGTACCCTGGCGCAGGTCGCTACCGATGGGCTTTCCCATCTCAGCCTCGTCGCCCACGAAGTCTAGGATGTCGTCGACGATCTGGAAAGCCATGCCCAGGTTGCACCCGTAGTCGCGCAATGAACGCACCGTGGCGCTCCCCGCTCCGCTGAGCAGGGCGCCAGATTCCGCAGAAGCGGCAAACAGAGACGCGGTCTTACTGTACGTGCTGTGATAGTAGCCTTCCTTGGTCCGCCGCCACCCATCCTCGTCGAAGGCGTGCGTGATCTCACCTCTGCAGATGATCATCAAGGTCTTCGAGAAGATGCTAACCACGGGCACGCTCTCCGTAGCAGCCGCCAGGTCCGCTGCCCTCGCGAAGAGATAATCCCCCACGAGTATCACCGCTCCCGCGCTGAGCTTCGCGTTCAACGTGGCATTGCCTCGCCTCAGGAGGGAACCGTCCAGCAGATCGTCGTGCACCAGCGTCGCCGTATGCAGCATTTCCACAGCCGCTGCCAGCGGCAGTACTTTGGATACGTCATGCTCGTGGAACTTGGAGGCCAGGATGACCACGGCAGGTCGGATGCGCTTGCCACCGCTGTCCAGCAAATACCTGAGTACCTCTGCTAGTTGGGCATGCTCGGCATCCGCTGCTTGACGCAGCTTCTCTTCGACGACCTCCAACTCCCTGTCTATCGGCTTGAACAGCGACAGAATCTTCAATACCCACCTGCCCAGCTGCGTCTGACCACGCCTACACCGAACCTACGGTCGATCGAACACATCGGACACCATCTAAGATGAGCTACAAAACTGATTCTACAGTGCACTGGCAAGCACTATTCGAGCCTGAAGACACGGGCGGCGTTATCCGTGGTGGCTCTTGCCACCTCTTCCAACGGGACGCCCTTGATCTCGGCTATCTTCGAAGCCACAAGCCGCACACGCGCCGGCTCGTTGCGTTGCCCTCTGTAGGGATGCGGCGACAGGAACGGGCAATCCGTCTCCACCAGCAGCTTGTTCAACGGAAGGCGCCCCACGAGCTCCTGCAGTCGCCTGGCGTTATCATAGGTGACAGGCCCTGCCACCGATATCAGGAAGCCCAACTGGAAAAGCTCCTCGGCCATGGCTTGATCGCCTGAGTAACAGTGTACCACACCCAGTGGGGGGCGCAGCTTTCCCTTAGATGTGGCCAGACTCTCTGACCACTGGCCAAGCATCCTTCTCACATCGCCGTGCGCGTCGCGGTCGTGAACTACCACGGGCTTGCCCACCTCGGCGGCCAGGTCCAGTTGCTCCCCGAAGACCCGTCGTTGCGTCGGGCGCGGAGACCGGTCGCGATAGTAATCCAGTCCGATCTCGCCCACGGCCACCACCTGGGCATCCGCGCTCAACTCTCTCAAGTCCGCCAGATAGGAACTAGGGACTTTTCCAGCCTCGTGGGGGTGCACTCCCACACAGGCCTTCAGATTCGCGTGCTTCTGGGCGAGATACACCGCTTGGCGACTCGATTCCAGATCGAATCCCACGGTGACGACACAGCCGACTCCCTCGTCACCAGCTCTGACGAGGACCGGTTCCAGATCATCCTCAAACTGCGAGAAGTCGAGATGCGCATGGGTGTCGACCAGGGTGGTTTCACTGTCTTTGAGGCTGTTCAACGCCAGCCTCTGGCCTACACCGACCCCTCTAAGAGGGCCAGATCATGCTTGATCATCATACTGATCAGTTCCTCAAACGTCACCTCGGGCGCCCACCCCAGCTTCTGGCGAGCCTTGGTGGCATCCCCCACCAGCTGATCGACATCGGCCGGCCTGATGAAACGCTCGTCCACCCTCACGTGGTCCTCGGGATCCAAGCCCAGATGGCCGAAAGCCACATCCAGTAACTCGCGAACGGAATGGGTCTTGCCGGTTGCCACGACGAAGTCCTCGGGCTCGTCCTGCTGTAGCATCAGCCACATCGCCCTCACATAGTCACCGGCGAAACCCCAGTCCCGCTGGGCCTCCAGGTTACCCATCGGCAGCTCCTCAGCCAGACCGAGCTTGATGCGAGCCGCTCCGTGGGTGACCTTGCGCGTGACGAATTCCAGCCCTCTGCGGGGCGATTCGTGGTTGAAGAGAATCCCCGAGCACGCGAAGAGGTCGTAGCTCTCCCGGTAATTCACGGTGATCCAGTGCCCATACACCTTGGCCACCCCGTAGGGGCTGCGCGGGTAGAAGGGGGTCCGCTCTGTCTGGGGTACGTCCCGAACCTTACCGAACATCTCGCTGCTGGACGCCTGATAGAACCGGCCCTCGGGGACGACCATGCGCATGGCGTCCAACATTCGCGTGACGCCTAGCGCGGTGAACTCGCCCGTCAGGACTGGTTGTCTCCAGGACGTGGGCACGAAGGACTGGGCAGCGAGATTGTAAATTTCGTCGGGTCGGTATTCCTTCATGATGTCCACGAGGGAAATCTGGTCCAGCAGGTCGCCCTGTGCCAGGACGATCTTGTCCTGGATGTGACTTATGCGATCGAAGTTGACCGTGCTCGTTCGGCGCACCATCCCGATGACCCGATACCCCTTCTCCAGCAGCAAGTCCGCGAGGTACGAGCCATCCTGTCCGGTGATCCCGGTTATCAGGGCTGTCTTCATCACTGCCCCCCCATATCCGCTTTGACCCTCTCGCGCCAGTAGTCGAGGATCTCTCTGAGGCTCTCGCGCAAGTTCACCGTGGCGTGCCAGCCTGTTCGCTGGCGGAACTTGCTGCAGTCGCTCACTACAACCGGAACGTCGCTGGGCCTCATCCGAGAAGGATCCCGCACGACATCGATCTGGGCTTCGCTCATCTCCAGCAATGCCTCCAGAGCTTCCCGAATGGAGTACGCTCTCTCGGCGCCTAGATTGTAGACTTCTCCATCCTCGCCGCGTTCAAGGGCCAGGTAGTAGGCGCGCACCATGTCTCTCACATCGGTGAAATCGCGTTTCGCCTCCAGATTGCCCACGAGCAGGCGCGGCTCACGGCGCCCATCCTCGATCTCGGCGATCTGCTTCGCGAAATCCGAGGTCACGAAAGCGGGGCTCTGCCGTATGCCAATGTGATTGAAGGGACGCACTCTGACAATGGGCAGGCCATGGCTGGCGTAGTATTGGTAGCCCAGCATGTCTTGAGCGATCTTGCTGACGGCGTAAGGGCTGTAGGGCCGCAGTGGAGTATCCTCAGTGACCGGCAGTTCGTCCGGGAGAATCATTCCGTACTCGTCGGCCGAGCCCACAACCAGTACCTTGGGTCTAGCCCCAGAATCGACCAGGATCTGCAGGATGTTCAACTGAGACCGGATGTTGTTTTCCATGGTCTGCCAGGGGTCACTCCACGAGAGCGGGACGAAGGCCTGAGCCGCGAGGTGGAACACGTAGTCTGCATTCGCCTGCGACAGAACCTCCGACGCGACCTCGGCGTCCGACATGTCGCCCACGATGAGCTCAAGATCATCCCTGATGTGGGCGATGTTTGCGCCGCTGCTAACAATGTCGGTCCCGTAAACCTCCAAGTCTGTGTGGGTCAGTAGGTAGTCAGCCAGATGACTGCCTGCGAACCCACAGACCCCGGTGATCAGCGCCCTCAAGTCACTCTCCCAGCCAGGTATTCCCTGTGTCAAAACACATTATAGCCCAACTGAGGCACCAGTAAAAGCTCTGGGTAGGTCACCAAACGGGGTACTCTCCCCTGGCCAAACGGGCTGTAAAGTCGTAAATCTCGTCCAACTCCCGCAGCATGATCCTCTCGACATCGTCTTTGATCGACGCCAGGCTCACACCCCTCGCCAGCGTCAGTTGAGCAGACGCTATCAGAGGCTCATCGATGGGCCGCCCTATCTGGCTGCACAGCCAGACATAGACTTCGCGAATGCCTGGGACACCCTGGTGTATCTCTTCCGCTATGCGGTGGGTGAGGAGGGTATAGATCTTCCCCACGTGGCTCACAGGGTTCTTGCCCGCTGCCGCCTCCGTGCTCATGGGGCGGTTCAGGGCGATTACACCGTTGACCTTGTTCCCACGGCCCACCTGTCCGCAATCCGCACCCTCTGCCGACGTGCCCAGGACCGTGAGATACATGCCCTCTTCTCCTCGGCTCTCGTCGTCCAAGGTGTTGAGGTCCACGATCACCTTGTCGAAATCCCGCCGTTCACCGTTGACGAAGTCCAGGACCGCGCCGCGAATCTCTTCCTTGCGAACGAAGTAGGCCTTCTGACTCTCGACGAAGCGATCGACGAATGCCATGGCAACGGTGAGAACAAGCTCCCGGTCACGACGGTACCCCATCACCTTGATGTCCTCACCCGACTCAGGATACGCCGCCTTGAACTCCGCCGAGTTGAGATATCTCTCCACCTTCAACACCATCTGCTCGGTGTCAGTCAGCGGGGCGTAACCCACTGCCGCCGAGGTGTCGTTGGCCCCGATCACCTCACGGTCGAAGATGTCAGTCAATTCGGGTGAACCTTGCTTGATCTCGTTCTGGAACACGATGTGTTTGTGCGCATCGACAAAGCGAAGGTTATCCCCTAGCCACCTCCTTGCGGTGCGCTCGGCGACGTCCCCTACAGCCACGTGCTTGCCCGCCAGGTCATAGATGGCGCGGTCGCCAAACACCAACCGCATGGGCTCATATACCACTCCACCGCCAATCCTCGGCGAGGTTCTGCCGGCCACCAGCAAGCCCTTGTCTATGTTGTGGTGCACAATCCTACCAAACGTCTCCGTGTACTCCCTGCACAGGGCCACGGATATCTCCTCCATGATCGCATCGCAGATGGAGTCCGGATGGCCGACCCCCTTCCTCTCCACCAGTTCCACCTGCTGATCCTCGACGGGGATTCTCTCCAGGCTCTCTACCGTGATGTTTCTCATCCTGCACCGTCCCCTCTGAAAGACCGGCCTGCTACCCAACCATCTACGTCCCTTCCTCCCAGGAGGTGAGATACTTCTCCTGCTCGGGGGTCAGCGCGTCTATCTCCAAGTCCATGGCAGATAACTTGAGGCGAGCGATCTCCCGATCGATCTCCTCCGGCACCGGATAGACCCGCTTCTCCAGAGTACTCGCTTCCTTCACCAGGTATTCGATGCCTAGAGCCTGATTGGCGAAGGACATATCCATCACCGACGCGGGATGCCCCTCAGCCATAGCCAGATTGACCAATCGTCCCTCTCCCAGCACCGACAGCTTACGCCC
This sequence comes from Anaerolineae bacterium, assembly GCA_049697655.1. Lineage (GTDB taxonomy): Bacteria > Chloroflexota > Anaerolineae > UBA7937 > B3-Chlor > JAUVXJ01. The sequence goes on from JBAVWD010000509.1 coordinate 12,668, forward strand.
ATCGGCCATGATATACTGATCCACACCCGGCCTCGGCTGACGCACCTCCACCGCCATCTCTGCCAAGGCAGGGATGTTCACCTCCACGTTGAAGTGGCCGGAGTTGGCCAGGATTGCGCCGTCTTTCATCACTTCGAAGTCACGCCTGTCAATGACGTTGATGTCCCCTGTGGCGGTGACCAGAATGTCGCCAATCCTAGCCGCCTCCAGCATGGGCATCACGCGGAACCCATCCATTACCGCCTCGAGGGCCTTGAGCGGATCGACCTCGGTGACCACGACGCTGGCGCCCATTCCTCGGGCGCGCATGGCGATACCTCGCCCGCACCAGCCGTATCCGGCCACCACGAGGTTCTTGCCCGCGAGCAGTATGTTGGTCGCTCTCAGGATTCCGTCGATGGTGGACTGTCCGGTCCCGTACCGATTGTCGAAGAAATGCTTGGTGAGAGCGTCGTTCACGGCAATGATCGGGTACCGCAGCACCCCATCCCTGGCCATAGCGCGCAGCCGGACCACGCCCGTCGTGGTCTCCTCCGTACCCCCGATGACATCGTCGATGAGGTCTGTTCTCTCTTTGTGCAGTGTGGAAACGAGATCAGCGCCATCGTCGATAGAAACTTGCGGGCGGTGGTCCAGCGCGGCACGTATGTGCCGGTAGTACGTCTCATTGTCCTCACCCTTGACGGCGTAGACGGGTATCTCGTCATTGACCACAAGGGAGGCAGCGACGTCATCCTGAGTAGACAAGGGATTGCTAGCGCACAGGACTAGGTCCGCGCCGCCAGCCGTCAGCGTCTGCGCCAGGTTCGCGGTCTCTGTAGTGATGTGCAGGCAGCCGGAAAGCTTCAATCCCTCCAACGGTTTCTCTTGCTCGAACCTCTCCCTGATCAAACGCAGCACAGGCATCTCCTGGGCGGCCCATCGGACACGCAGTCTGCCCTGGTCCGCCAGCGATAGGTCCTTGACCTCAAAGTCCTTGGCCATCAAATCACTCCTTTCGCATTCTCAAACCGCCGGTTGGCAACCCACCGCGCACGGCCCTAAGATTACCTGTTCGCCTCCATTCCACTGCCCAAGCGACATCGATAGTCGGCGAGGGCCATGACCTGGAGTGCGACAGCATCAGATCAATCCAAATCCCTGTGAACGCCCAGAGTCTCCACAAATGAACAGTAGACGTCGAATCCCATACGACGATACAGCCTACTCGCCGTCTCATTGCGCTGGCCCACGTTCAACACGACATCCAACGACTGGGAGAGAAGCTCCTCCACAACCGCGCTGGTACACGCCGTGGCATAGCGCTTCTCTCGATAGTCGGGGTGGGTGAGGACGTTGCCCACGATGCCCATGCGGTAGGTTCGGGAAACAAGGTGCGTGCCTGCCGTGGCCACCAGTCTGCCGTCCAGCTCGATGCCGTAGAACACACCCTGGTCGAGTTGGTAGGGTGCAAAGGCAACATCTCCGTACCATCGGTAGAGGTCTTGCAGCAAGTAGACGTGACTCGGTCCCAGTCTTTGTACCGGCCCATCCGTGGGCGTGAATCTCTCAGGGCTCAGGACCATCCTCGACATTACCTCTATCTTGCCCAGCGAGTAGAACCTGCTCAAAGCGCCGAGATGCTGTGGCCTACACGCGACGTACGCTCTGCTCGCTCCCAGGAACTCAGCGAGAATCGGCTCCAAGTCCTGCTCTGGCCCCATTAGAAACACGCGGTCCGGAGGCAGTCCTGTGAAAAGCAGACATAGAGCCGTCAACCGGCCGTTCCTCGCAGCGGCATACCACTCACACTGCCTGAACAAGGGCGGCTCCAGATCGCAGATGGCATATGCCGCATAGAGCCGATCCTCCATCAGGAAGTCGTATATCTCTTCCTTGGCGCGAAGCCGCTTCAGGGACAAACCCATACTCCTACGGCAGGTACCGTCTCCTCATCTCCCTGGAGACTCCAGCCGTCAGCTCCAGCACACGTTCTGAGTCTTCTACCGACAACGATCCCAACCCACAGCACGGACTGATCAGTGAAGCAGCGAGCAGACTGTCCAGCGCGATGCCCTTCTGCACCAGCAAGTTCATGGCCTCCAGTAGCTTGCGGACTAGACTCTGGGGTGTCTCGACAGCCAGCTTGTCGCTGTCGCGCGGCACGATGCCCCAGGCTATGGCCCCGCCCCTGGCCAAGAAATCCTTCACCTCCGCGGCGTACAGCGATAGGGATTCCGCATAGTCATAGGTGTCGAAGCTGAGGACATCCAGCGGCGCAGAGAGAACCACGGACCAGTCGGTGTTGCCGCAGCAATGAATGCCTGTCAAGCCCTGGAGGCCGCCCAGCACCTCTTTCATGAGGGCCACAACCTGCTCTCTCGCCAGTGCTACATATGCCGACCCGAAGGAAGCCATATACGGCTCGTCCAAGAGCATGATCGTCGTCGGACAGAGCCGACGGAGTTCTCTCTCCTGCCACATCGCCTTGAGCCGCAGGTGCTTGCCCACGGCGTCCGCCAGCACCTCGTCGTAGAGCACGGGGCGCAGGTCCTGATCCACGACTATGAGGCCCCAGCTCACTGGGCCCGTGACTTGTCCCTTCACAGCCCGGCAGTCATGGAACTCGCCCCTGGACCATTCATCCAACCCAGCAGCGTACGAGACACGGAGACCGTAGGATTCCAGGTCCTCCTCCAGATACGCCACGTAGAGACGCTCCAGGTCCGCGGAGAGGTCTCTGGTGCGATCTACGTAGATGCGCTCTCCTTCGAGGACCAGGCCAGGGAAGCCTTCACTGAACTGCACGTACATGTTCTCGCGAAAGCTGCGCTTCGGAAGCTGAGGCCAGCCCGGCAACTCGGGGAAGTAGGCTCGAATCGCGGCGCAGGCCTGTTGAGCGTCTTCATGAGGCAAGCTGCCCACATGGATGGGCAGTAGCTCCGGCCTGAATCCGCTCACTATGCCCTCCGACGGACTCGTGGAGCCCACTCTACGCCCCGCATGCAGCGCGCAAACCCTTCCCAAAGGGTGGATGGACGATACCGTGCTCGGTGATGATGCCGGTCACGTAGCGAAACGGCGTGACGTCAAAGGCCGGATTGGCCGCCTTGACCCCCTGCGGAGCGATGCTCTGTCCCTGGACGTGGGTCACCTCTTCAGTGTCCCGCTCCTCTATGGGGACCTGGTCCCCGGAGGCGATGCTCAAGTCGATGGTCGACGTGGGCACCACAGGGTAGAAGGGAACGCCGTTCTCAGCGGCCACTACTGCCAGGTTGTAGGTGCCGATCTTGTTGACCACGTCACCGTTGGCCACCACCCTGTCCGCGCCCACGAATACAAGGTCCACCATCCCCCTCTGCAGGTAGTACCCAGCCGCATTGTCCGCGATCAGGGTCATGGGAATGCCATCTCGCATCAGCTCCCAGGCAGTAAGCCTGGCACCTTGAAGGCGAGGACGAGTCTCGTCCACGAACACATGAACGTGCTTCCCCTGTTGCCAGGCCGTCCTGATGGGCGCCAGCGCCGTTCCATAGTCCACCGTCGCCAGAGCTCCCGCGTTGCAGTGCGTCAAGATGTTGTAGCCATCCTCTATGAGCTCCGCCCCGTATTGACCCATCCGCTTGTTGGCCGCTACGTCCTCTTCCGCCAGGGCCTCCGCCTCGGCGATCAGCGCCTTCCGCATGTCGTCGACATCTAGCAAGGAGTCATCCTCGAGCCTGGCCAGCATCCTGTTCAGTGCCCAGAAGAGGTTGGAGGCGGTGGGGCGAGTCGCCTGCAGGACGTCGGCCGCCTGCCGCACATCAGCCACCAGTTGAGGAATGTCCTGCGCCTCGCTGTGAACAGCAGCCAGGGCCACACCGTAGGCTGCCGCCGCACCTATGGCGGGGGCGCCTCGGATGTACATCTCTCTGATGGCCTTAGCGACGTCTCTGTAGTCCGTGAACTCCACCTCCACGTATTCGTGGGGCAGCAGCCGCTGGTCGATCATCCGCACTGCGCCGGAGTCCCACTCGATGGTACGCATAGCTACACCTCAGCCCTAAGTAGACCCATGACGGCCAAAAAAAATCTCTCCTGGTTGGAGAGAAAGCCCACGTGACTTCCTCTCATCTTCCAGGTTCCACCCCCGTCAGCCAGTCCCCTCCTAGTTCGAAGTCGAGAGAGCTGACACACCAACCGGAGCGGAACCCGCCGGAATTGGCACCGAAGCCGCGGACCCAACGCACGCCTGGAAACGGCTGCTGTATGGGCAACTACCAGGCCTTGCGCCCTCCGCGGAAGGTTGCCGGGGCTTCCCAGGGCCGGTCCCTCCACCCCTCTGGATAAGAGCTCACATCGTGTATCGATGGCCAAAGCGCCTGTAGATTGTAAACGAACCGAGTCGCTCGTGCCACCCCCTCTGGTCGAGGGAGTGTCCTTTAGTCACCAATTACACTAGCCTCCCTGACGAGCTTTGTCAAGGAAGCAGCCCCGGGACCACATAGCGGACCAGAAGCCGGTTGGCGTTCCTCCAAACCGGACGCTGTGCGCCTCTCCTACTCCATGCCCCATCCGCTCTTTTACCGAGACCCCATGGGCCTGGCGGGTCGACGGTCAGCGTCGCCCCTTCATATCCAGCACCTCTGGGTTCACCGGATTGCGCGGCATCCGCCCCTGTAGCGCAGCCACCAGGTTCTCGGCCGCCATGGTAGCCATCAGCGTCCGAGCCGCGACGCTAGCGCTGGCGATATGGGGCACCACCACACAGTTGTCCAACTCCAAGAGCGGGTCGTCGGGATCTATCGGCTCTGGGTCCGTAACGTCCAGCCCTGCGCCAGCTATCTCACCCGAGACCAAGGCCTGGTAGAGTGCCCGCTGGTCGACCACCTGGCCTCGAGAGGTATTGACGAGGACGGCCGTCTTCTTCATCATCGCGAACTGCTCCGCACCGATCAAGTGGTAGGTCTCAGGTGTGAGAGGCGTGTGGAGACTGATGAGATCCGACTCCTTGAGCAGAGTCTCCAGGTCAGTGTAGACCAGGCCCAGTTCCCGCTCGAGCATAGGCTGACGATCCAGGTCGTGGTACAGAACGCGCATCTCGAACCCCCTGGCTCGTTTTGCCACTTCACTGCCTATTCGACCGAGGCCTATCAGCCCAAGGGTAGCCCCGTGAAGATCATATCCCAGGCACAGCATCGGGCCCCAGGTCTTCCACTGCCCTCTCCGCACGTAGTTCACCGCCTCTACCACCCTGCGGGCGAGGCAGGCCAGGAGCGTGAAGGCGAAATCCGCCGTCGTGTCAGTGAGGACCCCAGGTGTGTGACACACCATGATGCCTCGCTCCGTGGCCGCCTGCACATCTATGTTGTCGTAGCCGATGGCGTAGTTGCTGATCACCTTGAGGCGGGGTGCCGCATCCATGATCTCGGCATCCATCTTGTCCGTCAACAGACTGAGAACCCCATCAACTGCCTTCAGCTCCTCTAGTAGTACCTCAGGCGACGGCGGCAGCTCTCCCTGCCAAACCTTCACGTGAGCACAGCCACGCAGCAGATTCAGCCCTGCATTGGGAATCAGCCTGGTAACGTAGACGCTCGGCATGGCTTCCACGACCTCTCCTCCCTCTTGACAACCAACACGAGCCTGGATATCATCACTTTGCAGCAAACGATTATATCCTGCGGGGGAAGGGAGGGCAACGCCATCGCCCACCGAAGCTCCGGAATGCGCCTCATGTATACCTCGTCGGTCAATACCTGCTCGTCTGCCGTTAGGCGACCGACTCCATGGCGGACTGATGGAAGAGCTAACTCCTGAAGCCATAAGTACAGGCTTGGGCACCCAGTTCGTGGGCCAGCGCGTGGTCTGCTATGAGTCGGTTAGTTCCACCAATGACGTGGCGAAGCAACTCGCCGAGGAGGGAGCGGTAGAAGGGACTCTAATTGTCGCTGAGGAGCAAATCGCTGGTCGCGGCCGACACGGGCGAAGCTGGCATACCTCCGCGGGCAACAGCCTGCTCCTGTCACTCATTCTACGCCCTCCTCTGAAACCCGAACAGTTACCCCATCTGCTCATGTCATCCGCTCTGGCCGCGGCCCAGGCCGTCGAGCACTCGACCGGGCTCGTGGTACACTTCAAGTGGCCTAATGACATCCTGCTGGGGGGCAAGAAAGCAGGAGGCATACTGATAGAGACAAGCCTGAGCGGTGAGGAATTGGCGTATGCAGTGATCGGCATAGGACTGAACGTGAACCTCGACGTCGACGATTTCCCCGAGATTGCCGCCACTGCCACGAGTCTGTCCACGGAGTTGGGTCACGAAGCCTCTCGCCTTAAGGTCCTGCGCTCGCTGCTCACCTTCATGGAGAGAGAGTATCTCCTCCTGAAGAAGGGCGAGTCGCCGGTAGCCAGGTGGGCCGCACGACTTCTCCAGATTGGCGAAGAGGTCGAAGTCGATACGCCCTGGGGGAAAAAAACGGGCCGGCTTCAGGGCGTCGACGACTGCGGTGCGCTGGTCGTGCGGCGAGGGGACGGAACCGAGGTTCACATCACTGTGGGAGACGTCAGCTAGCACTCAAGAAGTCAGGGAAATCTCCACGCCCGTCTCAGGCAAGACGACTTCTATGGCTTCGCCCCTCAGCGAGGTGAGGAAGTACTCAGGCTCCTCGGTGTGTACGGTAATGAGAGTCCGGGGAGATACGGTGCGGATGATTTCCAACAAATCTGGTCCACTCGCATGCCCAGAGGAGTGCAGCCCCTCGTTGCCCCCTTCGGGATCACCGATAAGGGTCATCCCCAGGTGCTTCAGCCAGTTCCTCAGCCGCTCCAGATCCAGGCGCTGCTCCTCACTGTAAGCCTCGCTAGACGAGTAGATGTAGGTTCCGCCTTTGGGCTCGATGTCTATCAAGTCGTTGACGTCCCAGAAGCTAAAGCACAGGATGAAGCTCTCCGGTTCCGCACGGACTTCCTTTGCCCCCACAACCCTGGACCCGTACCTCTCGAGAAGTGCGCTCTCCCAGGCTCGCGGAGCGATCTTGGGATCGCGGTAGACCATGATGTCTCCACAATCCGCCACGTCTGGAACGCGGAGTGGCGCTGCCAGGTGCATGGCCTCCAGCAGGTAGGCATCCTTGGCCAAGACGAGGAGCTTGCGCCCGGTCTGGCGCGCAATCTCCAGAAAAGTCAGCAGGCGCTCCACGTTCCGAGGCCCGAAGTCGGACACCACCAGCCCACTCGCCTGCTCAACCTGGAGCGATGCGTTCTCGCGAACCTCCGCCTCTGTCACCCTCTTGCTGTCCCCAGCACGCGTGCCTTCGCAGATCAGTGCCAGCGGACGCAGCTCCCTCATCTGCTCCATCCAACGTCGAGTGTCATCCTGTCCGCTGCCATGCAGCCGCAGGTCGCCGGTGTACGCGACCCAGCCCTCGCTGGTCTCCACAGCATAGGCGCAGGCTCCGAAGATGGAGTGGTCAACTGGGAAGTGGCGCACCGCAAGAGCACCGATGCGGTCAGCAGAATGCGCGCCAGTGGCGAGGCAAGGCTGCCTCCTGCCCGCCGGTATGCTCTGCCAGAACTCCCACGCGCCTTCCTCGTGGGGCACCCCATCAACAAACACGAAAGGTCGTTGCCTGCTGACCTTGCCCGACTTGAGCAAGCCGTCAGCAGGCTCCCTCTCGTTGGCGTAGCAGACCTCTGCCTCGAAGTCCGCTTGGCCGGTGTCCTGCATGGCCTTGGAGACCAAAGCCGTCATGGCAGAGCAGTAGATGGGGATCTCGGGGTCCAGGAACGAGATGTAGCCGCTGTGGTCCAGATGAGCGTGCGAAAGGAGAACGCCGTCCACGCTCAAACGCCGATAGAGGGAGTGTCCCCTCCAGCGCTCCCAGAAGTCGCCACCGGGTGCCAGATCGCGGCGGTAGATACCCTCCAGAGGCGGGATCAGCTCCATGTAGAGCATGTCCAGCAGCCCCACCCCTGGCCGGGGCTTCAAATACTCTTCGAAGAATCTGTAACGACGCGCGAAGGAAGTCCCAAAGTCGAAGAGAAAGCGAGTGTTGCCGTCTTCCAGGAGGATCTTATTCCCACCGATTTCGCTGACGCCGCCGAAACAGGTGACGCTCACCATCGTTCGAGCGCTCAGCTTTCCCCCTGAGGCCTCCGGGGCTTTCCCGGTACCTCATGACAGCGCCGGCAACGGGCCTCGTATACCTCACTCGCGCCGACCATGATGATAGGATCATCATACGACGCCGGTCGGCCATCGAGGAGCCGTTGCGTGCGCGTGGCCGGGGCACCGCAGACAACACAGATGGCATGGAGCTTGTCCACGATATCCGCCTGAGCCATCAGAGAGGGAACAGGCCCGAACGGCTCTCCTCGGAAGTCGTTGTCCAGTCCAGCAACGATGACACGCTTCCCTGCGTCGGCCAAATCGTCGCAGACATCGGTGAGGCACTGATCGAAGAACTGCACCTCGTCGATGATCACGACTTCAGTGTCCGGATCCACCAGTCGCGCTATCTCGCTGGCATCAGCCACACTGACGGCATCGAAGGAGACCACGGTGTGAGATGCCAGTTTCTCCACCGCGTATCGATCGTCCAGTGCGGGCTTGAAGACCTGAACCTTTTGTTTGGCGATCACGGCTCGCCTCGCACGCCGGATCAACTCCTCAGTCTTGCCGCAGAACATGCTTCCACAGATCAGCTCGATGGAACCACCCTCGTGACGATAGCGAATCTTCATCGCCTCCTCATGCCGACACTGCATCAAGGTTCATAAGCAAGAGGGCAAGGAATCCTTGCCCTCCATCGTTTACTGCTTGCTCGCGCTGCTGCGTTTGCGCCGCTTTCCCTTCGGCGCCTCGTCCTCCTCGTGCTCCGACGCAGCTGTTGGAGCAGGCACCTTGCCCATCTCTTCCCTCTTCTCCAGACGTCTCATGTACCGTTCTACCTGACCTGCGGCGTCGACGATGCGCTGCTCTCCGGTGAAGAACGGGTGACAGGCGGAGCAGATGTCGGTCTTGATCAGCTGCTGTGTGGCGCCAGTGACGAAGCTGTTGCCACATCCGCATACCACGCGAGCCTCAGGGAAGTACTCCGGGTGTATCTCCTTCTTCATCTAGCCCGCAACCTCCGAATGGACGCTGACTCGCTTCTTGAGCTTGGAAGCGCGCTCGAACTTGACGAACCCGTCGACGAGCGAAAACAGCGTATAGTCCCTGCCCATCTTCACGTTCTCGCCGGGATAGAAGGTGCTGCCGCGCTGGCGCACGATGATCGTCCCGGCGGTGACCTTCTGCCCGTCATAACGCTTCACGCCCAGCCTTCTCCCAGCACTGTCTCTACCGTTGCGACTGCTGCCGGCACCCTTCTTGTGGGCCATGTTGATATACCTCAGTCACTACTATTTGATGAATCCTTTTTCTCTCAGGACTGCCCGGACCTGCTCCAGAGACTTAGCTCCAAAACCACGGACAGCCAGCAGCTCCTTTTCGTCCTTTTGCAGTAAGTCTGCCACAGTCTTCAATCCAGCGCCAGTCAGAGCGCCCTCCACACGAGCTGGCAGTCCCAATCCCTCGATGGGAACGTTCGTGGAGACAGCAGCCTCTTCTTTCGCGACCGGCTGCTGCTCCTCCGCGGCCTCAGAAGGAGCTCGGCGTCCTTCCTCAACCCCGCCACGCAGTATGTCAGCGATCAATAGTATAGTACGATCCTGCCGGTGACCGCGCTTGCGCTGATAGCGATTGCCTTCTCTGAACTTGAAGACTGTGATCCTGCGCCCTCGCCTGCGTCCCACCACCTTGGCCCTCACTCTGGCCCCCGGCACCGTGGGCTTTCCAACCTCCACCTTTCCGTCGTCGGCCACCAGCAATACGTCGTCAATATCCACCATCTCGCCGACATTCACGGCAAGACCGGACACCTCGATGCTCTGTCCCGGCGATACCCTGTACTGTTTCCCGCATGTCTCTATGATGGCGTACATGATGTCCTCCATCCTCTTATTGTAACAACTCCGAACCGGCTTGTCAAAGACGCGCCGTAGGTGAGCCAAGACATCGTGACCGTCCAGAGTTCACAGGGATAGGTGGATTGCAAGTCACCTTGAAAGTCGATGAGGCGCTTCTGGAGCAGAACAGTATGCCCTCGGAAGCCAGAAAGCAGTCTGGAAGGCCGATTGACAACACAAACAGAAGGGGGCTGATTCCTTCAGCCTATTTCGACTCTTGGACCGCTGGATGCCCAGCTCTCACATGCTCTTGAGCTTCTCGTTCAGTGCGGGCACCACGACTGCGTAGTCCCCCACGATGCCGTAGTCTGTCATGTTGAAGATCGGCGCCTTCTCGTCCTTGTTCACAGTCACGATGATCTTCGAGTCCACAATCCCCACAGTGTGCTGGATCTGCCCCGAGATGCCAATGGAGATGTACAGACTGGGCTTGCACTTCTTGCCGGACAGGCCCACCATTCTCTCTTCTGAAAACCACTGCCAGTCGCTGGCCGGAGTCTTGGTGCACCCGATCTCGGCGCCCAGATGGCGAGCCAACTCCTCGATCATCGCCAGGTCTTCCTTGGCCTGCACCCCTCGGCCGACGCAGATCAATATCTCTGCCTCCTCCAAGTTCACCTGGTCGCCCGCCTTCTCTCTCCTTTCAACGACCTTCACCGGTGTTTCAGCCAGGTCAAGGTCGACGCTTACCACTTCCCCCTGCTTTGCCTCTTGAGGACCCAGCTCGAAGGTCTTGGGCATGACTGATATCACCTTCTTGGGGGTCGCGACTACTTGCGAGGCCACCGTATTGCCACCATACGAGTATCTGTCCGCCTCCAGGTTGCCATCTCTCACGCGCACGCCGTTGGCGTCGGTAATGGCACCGGCGTTCAGTTTCTGTGCGACGCGACCCGCCAACTCCTTGCCTCTCTTGGTCGACCCGAGAAGCAGAAACTCAACGCCTCCTCGCTCGGCAACCTGCTTGAGCGCCTCCGCATAGGTACCCACGTAGAAGTCGCTGAGGGCAGGATGTTCTGACACGTAGACCTTGTCGGCGCCGTGGGAGAAGTACTTTTCCGCCTTTGTGGCTGCCCCTGCCCCAAGGAGGGCCGCGCTGACCGTTGCACCCAGTTCCTTGGCAAACTCCTTGCTTGCGGAGACAAGCTCCAAGGCAGTCCCATCACTATCGCTGTAGACAAGTATCTCCGACATCTCTACCTCCCCAGTACCCCTTCCTTTGTCAGAGCATCGACAAGGCCGTCGATTTGTGCGCTCAGATCGCCTTTCAGGATGATGTTCTTCCGATCCTGCTCTGGTGCCAGGTTGCTCATAGTCTCCACGCTCAGCGCGTCCCCGCCTACCTCGCCCGCAGACAGCCCGAGATCCGATGGACTCCACTCGTGTCTGGGCTTCGACCCTGCCTTGCGGATCGCCATGAACTTGGGCAGCCGAGGCTCGTTTATCTCCTGCGCGACCGTCACCAGCGCCGGCAGTGCCGCCTCCATGACCTCGAAGCTCTCTTCCATGTTCCTCACAGCCTTCACCTTGCCGCCCTGAACCTCCAGCTCGCGAACATAGGTGATCTCCGGCAGATTGAGGAGTTCAGCAAGGGCAGACGCTACCACGCCCGAGTAGTTGTCGGTTGAGCCCTCGCCGAGAATGATGAGGTCGTAGGAGCCCAGCTTCTGGATAGCCTTGGCCAGCACCTTGGCGGTCCCCATGCTGTCGGAGCCCGCAAAGGCTGGGTCGGTCAGGAGCACGGCCTCATCGGCACCCATGGCCAAGGGCTCCAGAATCCCCTGCTGCAACTTGTCTGATCCCAAAGCCACAACGGTGATCTTCGCGTCACCCAGCTTCTCCTTGACCTTGACCGCCTCCTCCATGGCGTTCTTGTCCAGATCGCCCCACACGAGAGGCACGTTCTCCAGAACCGGCTTCCTCTCCTTGATCCTAATCTGCTGCAGATCAGGGACTTGCTTCATGCACACTACCACGTCCATTTTCCCTTGCCCTCCTTGTAGAAAGTCCTATTCCAGCGCCAGTTGCCTGTGACAATAGACCGCCCTGCGTGAGAGCGCCTCCCCAACGCGTTCATCCTTCCTGCTCGAGCGGTTGTTCAGCCAAACCTGTACTGTATGCCGAACCCGCCGCGCGCGTAGTTCCAGTCCAGAGCTCCGTGGATGCACGCAATCTGACAGGTCCCACATTCCAGACACCCTGAGCATTCTATCTCCATGTCTCCGGTCTCCCTGTTGATGGAGTACAACTTGGCGGGACACACGTACAGACAGAACTTTTCCTCACAGGACCTGCAGATCTCCTGGTTGATGAGAATGTGTGGTTCGGTGTCAAGCTTGAAGACGTCCAGTCCCAGTTTGGTCTCTACATTCATGAGGTGGCTTGCCCCCCAGGGCACCTGATCAGATGCGAAGCATGCCCAGAGCGTCTCCGATAGTGGGCCAGTTCAGGAACTTGCCCAGGCCTTCCCGAATCACCGTGGAGGAGATCTTGGACTTCGGTTTCTCGTCTATCCATAGCAACTCGGTGAAGATATCGCACACCGCTTGCGGATAGAAGTTGAAGAGCCGCGGGTTCTCCATCGTGCTCAGAACGTGGCGGAAAGTCTGCAAGTCCTTCAGTACAAAGCTGTCCCTCAGCAACTCCTCGTACCTGGCCAGCGAGGTCGCCGAGTAATCCCCTTTCTCTCTGGCCTCCTTGATCGCCTCTGCCGCCATGACTCCCGAAGCCACAGCGAATTCCATCCCCCGGACAGTGAGAAGCATGTTCAATCCAAGACCTGCCGCCTCCCCAATGACCACAATACCGTCGGAGTACAGCCTGGGCATGGCATTGATGC
>JBAVWD010000510.1:0-1546 GCA_049697655.1 Anaerolineae bacterium
GTGGCAACTCTTAGTGTACTCCCCACTGACCTGGCGCCCAGTAAAGGTGGTTGACGCCCCTACTGCCCCCTCCGGCCCGGCTGCGACCATCGCCACCGTGGAGCTCCCGGCGACCGCGGCGAGTCCTAAACCGCCCCTGTCAATTCAACACCCCATTTACCAGCTCTTCGATGGTCGGATTGCGCTCCTGGGCTACGACTTGCCACAGGCAGAGTACCGTGCCGGCCACACCATCCACCTTGACCTCTACTGGCAGACAGTCGTCGGCTCCACCGCGAATTACCAAGTTGTCCTGAGTCTCGCGGATGCGACTGGCCAGGTGCTTGCCCAATCCGCCTCGGTGCTTCCCGACGCACCGCCTGCAAGCCTCGTCCGCTCCCAGTACGCCCTAACCGTACCCGGTCGCGCTTCGGGCCAGCGGTGCTCGCTGACCATCGAGGTGCGCGACGCGACGACAGATCGCACGCTGGCACCCATCCGTGTTCCGGCACACTCACCAAGGACGCCCATTACCGTCGGGCACGTCCTGATCCGCGACGAGCAGCGCCTGGTCACTCCACCACATATCCAATACCCGCGCTCAGCGCTTGTCGGGCGCGAAATCGAGTTGCTCGGCTATTCACTGGAGAACGCCTCACTCACCCCCGGCAACGGGGTCAGTTTCACGCTGTACTGGCGCGCGCTACACGGTATTGAGCACAGCTACACGGTTTTCGTCCACCTTGTTGACGAGGGGGGACGCATATGGGCTCAGGGTGACGGCCTGCCCTGCGGCGGAGAGCGGCCAACCTCCGGCTGGATTCAGGGCGAAATCATTGTCGACGAGCGCCAGGTGATCGTAGACCAGAATACGCCTCCAGGCCGGTACACGCTCATGTGCGGCATGTACGACGCCGCCACCGGGGCTCGCCTGCCTCTATCGAGTGATACAGGCGAGCGGTTGCCTGAAGATGCAATAGTGCTCGAGCAGATACCGGTCACCAAGTGAGCCGCCTTGGCAGCGTGGACGAGCGGCCCGTCCAGGCCGAGGGACCCACGAAACCGTTCAAGAGAGAAGGTCACAAGGGAAACCATGACGCATATCCCATTCAACCGGCCCTCCCTGGCGGGAAGAGAATTCGAGTACATGCAGGAAGCCATCGCCAACTGGCACATCTCTGGCGACGGCACCTTCACTAGGAAATGCAACGCCTTGCTGGAAGAGGCCTTGGGTGTCCCCAAGGTGCTGCTCACCACGTCCTGTACCCACGCCCTGGAAATGGCTGCCTTCCTGCTGGAGATCGAGCCTGGCGACGAAGTCATCGTCCCGTCCTTCACCTTCGTTACCACCGCCAACGCTTTTGTCCTCCGGGGCGCCAAACCGGTTTTCGCGGACATTCGTCCGGACACACTGAACATAGATGAAAGACAGGTGGAGCAACTCATCACACCGCGAACCAAGGCCATCCTTCTGGTACACTACGCCGGCGTGGGGTGCGAGATGGATAGCCTCTGCGAGATGGCCCAGCGACACAGTATCGCCATCGTGGAGGACAACGCCCACGGC
>JBAVWD010000511.1:0-2001 GCA_049697655.1 Anaerolineae bacterium
GCCTCGCCGCCGCCCGCATTGGTGCCGGCCACCCTGCCCTGCTTGTTGGCGGTCGATCCCAGCGGCACGTACGACGGTCCCTTAAGCAGCAGGTGATACGTTTCGGCACAATCCCCCGCCGCGTATACTCCCGGCACGTTGGTACGCATTCCCTCATCTACAGCGATGGCCCCCTTTGTACCCAGTCTTATTCCGGCCTCCCGGGCCAGGAGCGACTCGGCCGCTACGCCCGCCCCCATGAGCACCAAGTCCGCCTCGTACCGTCCTCGCGCAGACACAACCGTCCGCACCCGTCCTGCCGTATCTGCCTCAATCCCTTGCGCGGCGTCATCGACAGAGACTGTGACCCCATTCCGCTCCAGTTCACTCTGCATAAGCTGGGCTATGTCCGGATCGAAGTTGTCAAGTACCTGGGGCAGCATGTCGAGCATCGTGGTTTGCAGTCCCCGCTGCACAAAGGCTTCGGCCACCTCGACCCCGATGTAGCCGCTGCCTATGATCACTGCACGACGGGGATGCTCCTCCGCGAGGAACCGATTGACGGCGATGCCATCCTCCACGGTGCGCAGCAGGAACACCCCTTGGAGGTCAACCCCAGGAATGGACGGGCGGATGGCGCTGCCGCCCGTGGCGACGACCAGTTGGTGATACGCAACGGAGAACTCCCGTCCTTCGTCAAGGTCCCGCACCCTCACCACCCTGTTGGCGGTGTCTATCGTCTCTACCTCATGGTGCGTGTGCGTCTCAATACCCTGCCGGGCGAACTGCTCTGGTGTCCTCGCGACCAAGTCCGCTGCCTCACGTACCACTCCACCGATCAGATACGGGAGCCCGCAGGAGCCATACGATACGTATCCCGTTCGCTCGTAGGCCACAATCTCCAGATCAGGGTCCAGCCTTTTGGCCCGAGACGCGGCACTCATCCCCGCCGCCACTCCGCCGATGATCACCAGGCGCTTCGCCTTGCGCGACGACGACATAGCACCTCCACTAGTTCCCCACGGCACTATCTCAGGGCCCCTATGAGACAAGGCTCCGCAGCACCGCTAGATTCTCCCTGTCCCCCGACAGGTCTGGCCCCTTCGGCGTCTCCAACAACATCGGCAGGTCTCGAAGCCGCTCATCGTTGAGCAGCATACGGAAAGGTTCCAAGCCCAGCATTCCACGGCCAATGTGCTCGTGTATGTCCAACCTACCACCTAGATCGCCTTTGGCGTCATTGAGGTGGATGACTGCCAGCCGCTCCAGGCCTACCTGATCATCCAACTCGCGCCAAGTGAACTCGTACCCATCCAGGGTTCGCAGATCGTACCCCGCGGCGAAGGCGTGGCAGGTGTCGAAACACACCCCTAGCCAGCTATCGTCGGATACTGCTTGCAGGAGTGCGGACAGCTGCTGGAATGTGCAGCCAAGATTCGTGCCCTGACCCGCTGTGTTCTCCAGCAACACCATGACACCATGTCCCGTGGTCTCTTCGTGTGCCAGATCCAGAGCCGCCGCCACCCGTTTCACACCGGCGTCCTCACCAGAGCCGACGTGGGAACCTGGATGGAGGACCAGATAGGGGATGCCCAGAGCCTGGCAATGCCCAAGTTCCTCGGTCAAGACACCCAACGACTTCTGCCAGAGGCCTTCGTCGGGAGATGCAAGGTTGATGAGATAGCAGTCGTGGGCAACGATGGGGTTGATACCCGTCTCCGTCTGTCGCTGGCGGAAGCGCGCGATCTCCTCATCCGCAAGCACGCGAGCCCTCCACTGCCGAGGGCTCCTGGTGAACATCTGGATGGTCTCACAACCCACTTCATGTCCGCTGACGATGGCTGCATCCAGCCCGCGAGAGATGGACATGTGGGCCCCCAGAGGCATGGGTGGCTCCGCTCCGTGAAGAGATCGTGGCTAGGACAAAGCCATGGACAAGTATAGGAGAAGGAAAGACGCGTGTCAAGAGTGCCGAAGCTTGCGTCGTCAAGAAGGCACTGCCGCCTCTCGACCACTTAGGTC
>JBAVWD010000512.1:0-2308 GCA_049697655.1 Anaerolineae bacterium
CCTCAGGATCATATAGGCGATAGGGGACCAGACCCCAGAACCTTCTGCGGATCGGATGAGGTTCTTCGATGCTGTAACCTTCCCTGTCCAGCTGGGCGTGCAACAACAGAAAGACCCTGGTGTGATACCCGATGAACAGAGCCGACGGCGGAGTCCCTGCACTGTCCGGCTTTTCTGAAGTATCGTCACCACCTGGTCTATGGCTCGTGCTGCACATCTCCACCCCACAGGCAAGACCTGATTAGCCTGGTGTCGCCTCAGGCGCGGACAAGTCAACAACGTAAGGGCGCCCACAGCCACGCCGGCGATGCGCCCTCGCCCTACTCCTCGGACTAGCGGGATGAGCGATGACGTGGCACAGGGTGGCAGTTTGTGTTACAACTGGCCGCCCTATATGTTCCGCAACCGGCACGGCACCCCGAAGAAGGTCTCGCCGCCGATTATCTCTTCGATGGCCAGCCTATCTTGATGCGACGCGTAGGAGATCACAATGTCCGCCCTGCCAGCACACGTCGAGTCATCGACCTCCACGAAGACGAACCCTGGATGGACCTCCTTGATGGCCTGAACGGTGTCCTGGTGTTCCCCCAGAATCCGGTGCACCTCCGCAGAGGTGGGGAGTCTGTCACAGGGCAGGTAGTGGTCCCGATTGTCCAGCACCAGGTCGTTGTAGAGTGTCCCGAGCACATGGCCCTTGACCAGGAACACCGCTGCGACACAGCAGACAGCGAGCAGCGCCACCACCGCTCCGCCTGCGCCAGCCATCGGTTCCCTCCTAGACACAGTTGTCCTCCCCATGCATCGCCTCCTGGGTCCACTGCGACTAGCAGCACGACTGATCACGTAGGACAAGCTTAAGCTTGTCCTACGACAGCCGAACGTCCTGCTGGACCAGCGACGCCTGAAGCCTCTTCCGGTCGATCTCCCTGGGCGCCACTCCCTGCGCCACGGCCATGGCGGCCGCGGTCCCCGCCGCCTGCCCCGTGGCCAGACAGGGAGGGATCAGCCGGACGCAGTTGTGTACGGCGGCATCTACGGAGATGCACCGCCCCGCGGAGAGCAGATTCTCCAGCTTCTGGGGCACGAGGCAGCCGAAAGGAATGTGGATCAGCGGCTCCCCTTCCGTCCTCGGGGAGGACATGGCCACGATGTCCTCGAACCGCTTCTCGCCCATCCACTCGTCTCTGGTCAAGAGGTGTTCGCCCACCAGCCGGCGACTGCCGCGAGTCCCCAGTTGCGGAGCGGTGTCCAACAGGAACGCGTCCTCGAATCCGGGCAGGTTCTTACGGAAGAACTCGAGCGTGATCAGCGCCGTCTCCCGCCTCTCCTTCTCGGCCTTGGTCAGCTCCACGATGTCCAGCGCATCTGCCGTGGGCACGGAGTTGTTGCACCACACGATGCCGTCCCTGACGGTGCGGTAGTAGATGGCGTTCAGCCCACCGACGCCGCCGCCCGTCCCACCAGCTTTGGTGAGTTCTCTCACCAGAGTATCGAACTCCTCCGGATTCTCGTTGACGAAGCTGTTCGCCCTCTTAATATCGACTCCACCCAGCCTGAAGACCAGGGCCAGCGGGAGGTCCTGCCTCTCGAATTCCGCCCCGGCCGAGGCAAAGACATCCCCGTCTCCCGTACAGTCCACCACCACCTGGGCCAGCACCGCCAGGCGACCCGACTTGCTCTCGAGAATGACGCCTTCCACAGCGCCGTCCGACACGATGGCCGACGAGGCCCAGGCGTGGAACAGACACCTCACGCCGGCGTCCTCCAGCATCCTGGCCCCCAGGATCTTCAGGTATTCGGGATCGACGGTGGGACTGTACCTCACGCGGCGCGACTGGGGTCCTACCGCCCCGATGTGGCGCCATTTGTTGACCGCCTCGATGTCTCCGGAGCCCCATGAATCCCGCGGTGGATAAATGACGGCGCCCATCTCGTCCAGGCGATCGACCACCTCCTGAGCGATACCGCGCACCACCTGCTCTCCCTCGTCGCTACCCATCCTGTCCAACATGAGCACCAGGCCACCTGTGGCCATCCCTCCTACATATCCGTACCGCTCGATGAGGTCAACCTTCGCACCCTGACGCCCCGCGGCGATCGCTGCCGCCAGGCCAGCTGGCCCCCCTCCTACCACGAGCACTTCAGTTTGGTGGAGCACCTGGGTCTCACGCTCGGCTTCCAGCACAGTATCTGCGTCCTTCCCTGGCCTCATTCCCCCCTGCCTCCCCAGCCCAGAGTACCCTCTTTTTGCCTCCCCTACGACCACAGCGGCCCCTTAGGTTGAATCACTCCATTCTACCGCCAGCCG
>JBAVWD010000513.1:0-1671 GCA_049697655.1 Anaerolineae bacterium
GCCGTGGGCGCCAACCAGGGCGACAGAATCCTCGTGCAGACCGTGGCCATCGAGCGGTAGACGGCCTCAGCCGGACTGGCCGGGAAAGAGTATGGGTATTTCACGGAGCACAGCTTTGAGCAGGACAAACGCTATGAGGACGGAGTACCTGGCACTAGGCCTGATCGTGCTGCTAGGAGCCATCCTCCGCCTCTATCAGCTGGAATCCATACCTGTGGGACTGAGCGGCGACGAGGGGGCCGACGGCCTGGGAGCGAGGCGCATCCTGAGTGGTGAGGAACTCCCCCTCTTCATTACCGAGGATTTCGGAGAGGAGCCGATGCACACCTATCTAGTAGCCCTCTCCTTTGCCCTGTGGGGCGTGAGACTGTGGGCCATTCGCTTCGTGTCCGCCGCCATTGGCATCGTCACCATTCCCGTGATCTTCTGGCTGGCCAGGGAGCTGCTGAAGCAGGAGGGACAATCGGCGTCCCTGGTACCCATCATCTCCGCATTCTTTCTCGCCACTTCATACTGGCACATCATCTACAGCCGGGCCGGGCTGGAAGTGGTCGCCCTCCCCCTTTTCTCCTGTGCACTGATCTACTTCCTCTGGCGAGGAATCCGCACCGGGAGACGGTGGGCCTTCATCGTCTCCGGACTGATACTCGGAGCAAGCCTCTATTCCTATCGTGGGGCGCGTTTCTTGCCCATCCTGCTCACACTCTTCTTCGGAGGCTGGGTGATTCTCAGCCGAGACTTCAGACGCCGCCACCTCGTGAATCTGGTCCTGGTGGCCCTGGTGGCGGCCATCGTGTGCGCTCCCCTGGGCGCCTATGCCATCGCTCACCCAGACATCTTCTTCGCTCGCGAGTTGCACGTTTCGGTATTCAATCCTGACTGGGACCGAGGCTCGCCCCTCCAGGCCTTCAGCTACGCTGCGCTCAAGACCCTGGGCATGTTCAACTTCCAGGGGGACCCAGAATTCGACCGCAACCCTGGTCGAAGACCAGTCCTGGACCCCGTCAGCTCGCTGTGTTTTCTCGTCGGCCTGGCCGTTGTCCTGTGGCGGTGGAGGCGTCCGCACAGGCTGTTCATTGTGGTTTGGTTCCTCGTCATGGCTTTGCCCGGGGCCTTCACGGCCGAGGCCCTTCCCCATTTCCATCGAGGCATCGGCGCGCTCCCGCCTTTGTGCCTGCTATGCGCCTTTGGAGCAACCTGGGTGACAGAGCGTCTGGAGACGGCCATCCCCTGGCGCGGAGCGCGTGCCTCCTCTGGGGCAGTCTTGTGTCTTATGCTGCTCGCAGCCACGGTGCTCAGCTACCGGGACTACTTCTCCCCCTGGCAGCAAAGACTCAAGCAAGGTCAGATCATCGGGCGCAGCCTGATCGAGGCGGCAGAGGTCATGAACGAGACACGCATTCCGGGCGGTGTCTGGATCTTGCCCGCCTCATCTCTGCGACCACGCAACCTCCCCTTCTATGAGGTCAGCTTTCTCTACGACGGCCCCGAGCCTGAGCACACGCTCACCGTGGATGAGGAGACCGCCCCCGCTGAGCTCTCCCAGATAAGCCAGGGTTACCAGCGAGCGGCGGTGATCAACTGGAAAGAGTACGTGCTGGAAGAGGCCTATAACTCCCTGAACTCCGATCCCAAGGGCCTACTTGAATTCCTGCTCAAGAAGTACGGGAG
>JBAVWD010000514.1:0-1683 GCA_049697655.1 Anaerolineae bacterium
GATAATCGCCGTCCACGGGATAGCTGTCGTCCTGGGCCCAGATGTGCCCCTCGGCATCAGCCAGATGAGTGAAGACCGTATAGTCTTCCCCGATCTCCTCCCTCGCTCGCCAGAAAAGGGTCAAGCGCACTGTATCTCCAGCTCTCGCCTCCCGTCTCTCCACGTCATACCCCACCAGGTCCACCTGATTGCCCAGGTTGACGCTCATGGTGTGCGAGATATCGTCCTCTAGCGGCTCCCAGGGCTCTACCTTCACCGCCTGAAGGAACACCTGCTCAACCGGCTGCCCATCTTTTGTGGCCTGGAGGTGCTCCATCGTGGGTAGGTGATACACGTTCACCCCAACCCACCCCACGGTGGGCGCCTTGGCCCGCGGCCTGACCCGCATCCAACACCGGTCAGCTACCGCGTCCCCGCGATTCCATTGGCTGGTGGGGTACGATCCCAGTCCCGGATAACTGTCCTCCTGTCCTATGAGGTCGCCGTTCGGGGTCAACAGAACCAGGGAGACGCTGTAGTTCTTGTCCATCTCAGTCAAGCCCTGCCAGTAGAGAGTCACGTATACTGACTCCCCGGGCCTGAACACCTCCCCGTCGAGTCTAAAGCCCAGGAGCTTCATCTGTCCACCATAGGAGATGTCGCTCCGGTTGGGAATGGCCTCCAACTCATCGCTCGACAGCACAGCAGGGCGCACATAGACCGTTGAGATGTACAGAAAGGGCGTGACCAGGGCCACCAGCAACATCGCGGCTCCAACCGTGCAAACAAAGGCGCGGCGATACCGCCACGGTGGTAGCTGCACCAAGCCCCAGGCCAGCACAGCGGAGAAACAGCAAATGGCCGGGAACACCAGTCTTCCCGTAGCAGCATCTATCACCTGGTTGTAGCTGACATATCCCGCTCCCACCGTCGCCATCCACACCAGCATGATCAGCAGCGACGAGACGGAAACCGTCCGCGGCCTTTTCAATCCCCGCGCCAGGGCCAATGGGAGACCCACCACTCCCAGGACAACCAGTACATCGTAGAAGCTGTAGACCCACGTATCGGCCAACACATTGAACCAGCCAAAGATGGCCCAATAAGAGAGGCGAAAGCCTTCCAACTCTCCTAGGAACTTGGCCACCGTCAGGTTCCGGTCCGATGCGTTGCCGAGAGCCTCCAGGAACCTGTTCATCCCCGTGAGATCTTGATAGAGCAGCCAGTTGCGCAGGTACCACCAGCCTGCCAGAAGCAGCTCTAGTCCCACCACCATGATGCCGCCCCGAATCGCTTCCTTAGCGGAGTGCCGCCTCGCCACTACCAGCGACAGTACGAGGATCACAGCCAGCAGTCCCACACCGGTGAGCTTTGTTGCAGAAGCCAGACCGAGCGCGACCCCCAGGGCCACGTATCTTAGAGTCGAGGGCCCCCTGGTTACGATGAGCACGCTGAACAGCACGGCCAGTGAGCACAGGGCGGTCAGCAGGATGTCGTTGTTTACCGCAGCGCTGGTGAAGATGAACTGCGGGTTGAAGGCGGTGAGGACAGCCGCCGAGAGGGCCACAGCCTTCGTACCCCGAAACACCTCCCGCGCCAGGAAGTAGGTCGCCGCTATCGTCACCACGCCGAAGAGCAAGGAAACGTACCGCAACAGATGGACCGCAAAAGTGGTTCCCCGGTAGGGGAAGCTCTCGCGGGCGG
>JBAVWD010000515.1:0-6312 GCA_049697655.1 Anaerolineae bacterium
ATACGCGACCCTGGCCCGCAGTTCGTCCAAAGAAGTGACCACAGCCCCCTCGTCGATGCCCAGGCTGGCATCCTCAGCCACCGGCTTCACAATGGCCGGGAGCGGAACGGAGAACTCACCACTTGAGGCCTCACAAACTTGATAGGCTGGCGTCGGGACGCCCCTGGAGACCAGCAGTCTCTTGCTCTCAGCCTTGTCCAGGCAGATGGCCATGGTCTCGGGGCGCGAACCCGTGTACCTGTAGCCTAGCCTGCCGAGGATGGCGGCGGCTTCCGGCTCCAGGTCCGCCCGATTTCCGAGACCTTCAAGCAAATTGAAAACAACCCACTCACCGGGGTCGAAGTCGCGCAGGATCTCTGAAGGGTCGAAGGCCACCGGCAAGCATACGACCTCATGACGGGGTCTCAGCGCTTCTTCCACCGCCTTGGCAGCGAACGCCACACCCTGGGCCGAGACCAGGTCCCTTGTCTCACCCTTGCCCACGGATTCTACGTAGTTGTATAGAATGAGTACCTTCATCGAAGAACCCCCGGTCATGCCAAGGCCATTGCGGGCTCCGGCAGCACGCGCGTGACCAACTGCGGATACCTTTCCAGAGCTGCGTCCAGAATGGCGTTAATCAACTGAGCATGACTCATGCCTTCCGCCTCGGCTTCGAACACTAGGTCGCTGACACCAGGCGATAGCCCTGGCAGAGGATTCACTTCCAGAATGTAGGGCTTCTCCGCATGGTTGGCATCCAGTTTGAAGTCCACCCTCGCCACGTCGAGACAATCCAGCGTGCGGAAAGCGGCCACGGCCAGCCCTTCCAGTTCCTCCTCCTGAGCCTCGGTCAAAGCCGCCGGGCACACGTACAAAGGCGAATCGGGGAGTTCCGACTTTATGCGGCCTGTGTAGATGCCCCTTTCCTCGGGAGGACAGCGACTCAGGTCCACCTCCAGAGGCGGTAACACGTGGAGTTGCTTGTTGCCCAACACGCCCACGGTGATCTCTCGGCCCTCGATGAACTCTTCAACCAGGGCCGGCTGATCGTAGGTGTCGATGAGCCAGCGCAGCTGGCTGCGCAGCTCGCCCTCGTCACGCACCACTGAATTGCCGTTGATACCCATGCCCGTTCCCTCCCCGGTGGGCTTGACAAACAGGGGGTATCCGAGACCGCGATCCAGTGTCTCACGGGGATCGTTGAACACCTGGAATAACGGCGTCGGCAGCCCGTGAAAAGCAAGTATGCGCTTGGCCATAGGCTTGTCCAGCGTGAGCGCCAAGGAGAGGATCTTCGATCCCGTGTATGGGATCCCCAGCATCTCCAGGACGGCTGGCACGTGGGACTCCCGCGAATCGCCACGATGGCCCTCACAGATGTTGAAGGCGATATCAAAGTGCCCACGTTGCAGTTTGCCACACAGAGATTCATCGCCTTCCAGGAAGGTCACCTTGTGTCCGGCTTGCCTGAGGGCAGCAGCGATGGCCTCCACGGTGCGCTCAGAGTCCAGTTCGGACCACTTGTCCCGCGGCTCTCCGTTCCCGTGCGGAGCATTGACTTTTAGATTGGCTAATAGCGCGATTCGAAGGCCGTTCATCTCTTCCTCCCCGCTGGCTCGGCAGCGACGGCAAGTCTATGGCCTGTCAGAATGGGCCACGCCTGCTCTCCGACCTCAGGAGCAAGAATGGGGGCCTCGGCTGGTGTTAGCTTGGCGGCCACACCCACCTTCGGCCGCCCCAGTTGGTCGGCGCAGAACCTGCACTGGGCTGGGTCATGCGCCTCGTAGTGCCGAGGCTCGGGATAGGAGAACATCTGACCTTCGTAGTTTCTGACCACGACTCGAGAGTCCGACTGGGACATCAGGTATTGGGGCATCACCGGAACCTTGCCGCCGCCGCCCGGCGCGTCGATGACGAAGGTAGGGATAGCGAAACCGCTGGTGTGCCCACGCAAATGCTCGATGATCTCAATGCCCTTCCCCACCGGCGTCCTGAAATGCCCGATACCCTCAGACAGGTCGCACTGATAGAGGTAGTAGGGCCTCACCCTGATCTTGACCAGTTCCTGCACCAGTCGCTTGATGACGTTGGGACAGTCGTTGATGCCTGACAGAAGCACCGTCTGACTGCCCAGCGGTATACCGGCATCGGCCAGCATCGCACAGGCCCGGGTCATCTCGAGAGTGATCTCTCTGGGGTGATTGACGTGGATGTTGATCCACAGGGGGTGGTACCGCCGAAGCATCTCCACCAGGTTGGGGGTGATACGTTGAGGGAGGTAAACGGGCAATCGCGTGCCGATGCGAATGACCTCCAGGTGCGAGATGCTACGAAGCCCACTCAACAGGTGCTCGAGCACAGGCTGAGCGACGAACAGACCATCGCCCCCGGAGATCAGCGCGTCTCGGACCTCGCTATGCTCACGGACGTATTCGATCATCCTGTCTATCTTCTCCAGGTTGACCGTCTCGCGGCCGCGGCTCACCAGGCGTCGACGCGTACAGAACCGGCAATAGGCAGGACACTGGTCGGTCACCACCAGCAGCACACGGTCTGGATAGCGGTGCACCAGGCCAGGCACAGGCGAGTCGGCCTCCTCCCCCAGCGGGTCCTCCCTATCCGCCGCCTCCACAAGCAACTCGCGAGCGGTGGGTACCACCTGCCGCCGGATGGGACACCCAGGATCGTACGGGTCGATCAGAGACGCAAAATAAGGGGTGATGGCCATCCGGAGAGCTCCCCGGGCTCCAACCACCCCCTGCTCCTCTTCAGGAGTCAGCCTGATAACCTGTTTCAGTTCGTCCAGCTTGGTGATACGATTACGTACCTGCCAATGCCAGTCGTTCCATTCCTCCTCACTGACCCCGGCCCACACCTGCGGCCGAGGGCTCACGTGCGGAGGCTTCGTACCCGGAGGGTCCTCCAGATCCTCATAACTCATGTCTTGCATGATTCCCCCTTGTTCTACTACTCCCATAACTCAAGTCCGTCGCTGTGGCCCGCGCTCTCAGCTGCGAGGCTGCGCCCCATCCGCCAACTGCTTCGCGTAGATGAATAGCGAATCGCCCACGCGATAGAAATCCTTCACCTTACCGGCTTTTCGGAAACCGTGATTCCGGTAGAAACGACGGGCGGGAAGGTAGCGCCGCGTCGACGACGTATCGACGAGCAGCATCCGCCCTCCGACCTGCCGGACCGCTTTCTCCACCTCACTCAAGAGAGTCGTCCCTATAGATCGTCCTTGATAGCCAGGATGCACAAAAATCCAGTATAGGTCGTACGTGCCCTCGGTCAAAGCTGTGGGACCATAGCAGGCGAAACCCACGATGTGGCCATCCGCCTCCGTCACCAGCGACCGGTAGTCCCTCTGCTGTGGATGGTCCAGCTCGGACTCCACCAACTCCTTGATTACGCCAACCTCCTCGCTGGTGAACACTTCTGTTCTCCGAGCCAGTGCCAGTATCTCATCCACATCATCGCTCCGTACGCCCCTGATCAGCATTCTCTCTGGCGCGGAGCCTTCGTCTCTACGATCTCTCCCTGTGCGTCCTTGTTGAACAGGGGCCCCAGTCTTCCCGGCGCCGGATGAAGTTGAGGGCACGCCAGTCCTTGATCGGACAGCCTGCCCTCGCGCTGACCTGCTTGGTTCCGCCCTACTGGAACCAGACCGCCTCTCTTGGACCAACCGCTTCAAGTCTCCTTGGCTTTCATCATCATTCATCCCTGAGAGTCGAGTATCGCCAGGATGGGGCCAGGCAACACGAGGCGAGCCGACCGGCCCGCCATCAAGCTACCTCTCATCACTTGCCGGATGTTGTCATAGCTCGACCGAGCTGTGACAAAACGGTACACAACTCTTACGCATAAGTATACTGCGAGAAGGCATCATCGAGGTCACAATCGAGCAACAATGCGGTTCAAAACGTGGCTCTGAGGCATCAGTCCGGTATCAGCGCCCAAGGGCAGACGGGCAGGCATCCGGAGGCGAAGCTATGAGGGGTCTTCCGCCCCGGTCGAGGAGAAGGAGTAGCCAACACCCGTGACTGTCTTCACAAAACGAGGATTCGCCGCGTCTGGTTCCACCTTGCGGCGCACCCGGCTGACCAGGTTCTTGACCAGGGTCGCCTCTCCCTTTCCTCCATAGCCCCAGACACGGTCGACAATGGTCTCGGTGGGGATCACCCGGTCCGGGTTCCTCATCAACAGATAGAGCAACCTGAACTCCATGTTGGTCAACCGAACCGTGGAACCTTCGGGCATGGTAACCAGATGCTGTTCGGGATCCAGGGTCAGTCCCTGGACAGTCACCGGCCCCAGTGCTGAGAGTGGTATCGGCTGTCCCCGTCGCAGAAGTACCTTGGCCCGCGCCACCAGCATCTGCGGACTATGGGGTTTCGCTAGGTAATCGTCGACCCCCAGATCCAGCGCCTTCAGTATGTACTCCTCGTCGGTCGCTGGAGCTGCGAGGATCAGCGGTACGTCGGACTCAGCACGTACTCTAGCCACGAGCGGCAACAGGTCCATCTCCTTCGAGGTAGTGTCCAGAAATATCAGGGCAGGCGCTTCCTCCGCACACTGGGTGAGGAACCTCTCCTCGCTGACGGTGGCAAGAGGCTGCAGCCCTGCCTGACGCAGCACAAAGGCAACAAACTCCAGTTGATCAGCATCGTCACCGAAGATCAGCGCTTTCATCGCCCGTCGTCTCCATCCTTAAGTCCGGGAAGCACACCTGCATCCACTCCTGAATACTACGACGTTCCGTCCTGAAGTCAAACCCCGTAGGGCGACGCAGGCTCGGTTTAGTTCTCCGTACTGTCCTTAGCTCCGTCGTCGCCTGGACTCACCCCTCAGGCGGCCATACAGCTCCCGCATCTGATCCGCCGAGATCCTCTTCCTGCTCTCGAAGTAGGCCACCGCCACCTGACCCAGAGCCCACGTGCCGGCCGCAGCAATAGATCCAGAGATGATCCAACCGGGCCCTGGCAAGAACTTGACCGCCTCCTGGGTCGTGTACCGCAGGAGCACACCCCCGCCGATGGTAGTGATCAGCTCCTTGGCTCGCCCGGGCCCCATACTCTCACCGTAGATGGTAGCGATGCGCAGCGTCAAGCGCACCTGGCTGGCCAGAAGGAGCGGTATGTCCAACAGAGGGATAGGCTCCATGCCAATGAGGAGGTTGAGCAGGCTGGTATTGCGGATGACACTGCGAGCCATCTTCCGGCGATAGAAGGGCAGTTCTCTGCCCAGTGCCACGGCCAGTCCCGGCCGTATGTCTATGAGCCGCGGCAACAGCACACTGGCTACATTGGTGCCCTTCTTGGCGGAGATGGGGACGACCGACACACCAAGCTTCGCCTGTGCGTCGTTCAGGACCAGCTTCAGGTCCTTCTGTATCAGGTCGATCTTGTTCAAGGCAACGACGATGGGCCGTTTCTCACTCCTCAATCTCTGATAGAGATCATAGTCCTCCTTGCGGAGCCCAGCCGCGGCGTCGAACAGCAGCACGGCCACGTCCGACGCTCGCAGCGCCTCCAGCGCCACGTCTCCTCGCTCCACGCCACCTACCTCGCCAAAACCGGGCGTGTCCATGATGATGAAGGGTCCCAGGCGCTGGGCAACGACTTCTTTAGTCGTCCCCGGTACCGCGGTCACCGGCGAAACGCGCCCACCCAGGAGAAGATTGACCAGTGTGGATTTGCCAGAGTTCACGGGGCCCACGATGGCAAGCCTGGACAGCGCCTCCTCCTCAATGTCGAGGGACAGGCTCTCGCGGTCCAAAGCCTTAAACAAACTCCGCAACTCACCCAAAGTCACAGGAATCCTGATCATGGGGATCCTCGCTGTCGGTCATATTCAATCATAGCCCATGGCTGTTGATAGCACCAACAGCCTAGGCACTTCCATGAGGTGCACAAGCGGAGGACTTGGCGTATAATCTGGCAACTCTCTGCGGCAGGAAGCCAAACACCACCTGTCGGAGAGCGATGGCATGTTCCGAGAAGATGATCTCCGCCTTCTAACACTAACGCGTATCCTCATACCTCTGGTGGCAGTGGCTGTCGCTGCACTGGTCGCATGCAGTGTAGCACCGCTGCCGCCTGCCAGCACTCCCCAGAGGGAGCCCACGTCCATTCCGGTATCGACTACCGTGGCTGAGACTACTCCTTCGCCATCGCTAGCGCCTACAGAACCCCGCACTGCACACATCACTCTGACCGTTTGGGGTCCGGCCCAGTTCTCGCCCGGTGAGACCGACTCCGGCCGCAGCGTCATTCAGGCACAGTACGAGGATTTCGCGGCGGACAATGAGGGAATTGGCGTAGAGTATGT
>JBAVWD010000516.1:0-3673 GCA_049697655.1 Anaerolineae bacterium
TGATGGGAGGGGATTGGGGGAGGGTGATCTTCCTACGCTCGGTCCCTCTCACCCTCTCCTCTGTCCTCCCCATCCAGGGGGAGGAGCTCTGCGGTCGCCGCACCAGCCGATGGAGCCTCACCTGCCCCGCCACACCCACTTCAGAATCCCCTACCTCGATGGGAGGGGTTTGGGGGAGGGTGACCTTTTGATGTTGCTCGCAGGGTCAAGAACCTCCAGCCGCAGCCTGCCGCAGACAAGCGTTCCTGATAGCTTCTAAGACCCCACATGAGTTCTTCAGGACTTCGGTGTCCAGAAATCTCAACACTCTGAACCCTTGCGCCTCAAACCACTCATCTCTCGCCCGGTCCTCTTCAGCTCGTAGCGTATGATGAGAGCCATCTAGTTCGATCACAACACACTTCTCGAAGCACACGAAATCGACTATGTGCCTATCGATGGATTCTTGCCTTCTGAACTTGAGTCCTCCCAGCCGCCTCGCTCGCAGGTACTGCCAAAGGAGCCTTTCCGCGTCGGTCGACCTCCTTCTCAGTCCTCTAGCCAGATTGGTGGTCCGGCCTCCCAACTCTGCCTCACCCCCTCCTACGTCCTCCCCCATCAAGGGGAAGGAAACTTCGGACCGGTTCCCCCCGCGTGCCATGTTCACGAGCACTCTATGCCGCCCCTACTGGCACCCATCCCTTGATGGGAGGGGATTGGGGGAGGGTGACCTTCCTGCACTCGGTCCCTCTCACCCTCTCCTCTGTCCTCCCCCATCCAGGGGGAGGATTCCGTCCGGGCCTGCTGAGCCAGCCACGTCCCTAGTGTTCCCTCACGAGTCTCTCCAGACTCCCCCCTGATGCCAAGCCTGTCCTGAGTACATCGAAGGAGGCTGGGGGAGGGTGGTCAAGCCCGCACCTCAGCCCTGCAACTCCTCGATCAACTCTCCGAAGCGATCCAACCCCTCCTTCAGGTAGTCTTCCGGCAGCCCATGACTAATCCTGAGATAGTAGTCCATCCCGAACTGATCCCCTGGCACAATGAATACGCTCTTCTCGTCGATCAATCGCTGGACCAGTTCGGTGGAGTTTATGACCATGTTGTATCGGACATACGCGATGGCCGCCGCCTGGGGCGGAACAACCCTGAAGAGACCCTCGTGGCTCTCCAGCCACGAGTCTAGGATGGGATACCCGTGCCGGACGTAGTCGCGGGCCCTCTGAATCAGCCGGGGCCGCACCTCAGGCGACAGGGCAATAGCCGCCAGGTGGTTGGAGAGCATGGTGGCACCGATCGTCACGTACTCGTGGCGCGCCGCGATATCATCGACAGTGTCGGCAGGGCCCGCCACCCAGCCGATCCGGAGTCCCGGCAGGCCGTAGGCCTTGCTGAGACTGTTCATGGATAGCGCCTTGTCGTACCTTCCCCAGAACGAAGGCGTCTGAGTATCGGTCAAGCGCTCAGCCCCAGTGTATACCTCGTCCGACAGAAGCCAGGCCCCCACTCTGTCAGCGACCGCCACGATGGCCTCCATCTCACCATCGGTGAGGATGTATCCCGTGGGGTTGTTCGGGTTGCAGACGGCTATGAGCTTCGTGTTGCCGGAGACCACCTCTTCAAGCTCGTCCAGATCGGGAGCCCACCCACGATCCTCGCGCAGATGGAACTCCTTGACCGTGATCCCGAAGTTCTTGGCTAGACCCCAGATCTGCATGTAGTTGGGAAACATCATCACCATCTCCTCACCGGGAGCAACCAGGGTCTGGATGGTGACGAAGTTGGCCTCTGCTCCGCCGACGGTGACCAGGACATTCTCCGGCGTTGCGAGAGGGTAGAGAGCGGCGATGTTCTCTCGCAGCTCGATGATACCATTGCCCTGGGGATAGCCAAGAGGGGTGCGCAGCAGTTGCTTAATGACTGCAGGGTCTTCTACGAGTTCCTCAACGCTGATGGGGTGAACGCCGCTCTCGGAGAGGTTGTAGTCAACGACGTTCTCCCACTTGCACATCATGCGTTCCATCTCGAATGGTACGAATCCGGTCATCGATCCTCCTCGATGTTGGTTTGAGAAAGGACGCGGCGCAAGCCTCCCGATAACCACGACTGCCGGCCGCCCTTCGGCTTCCCCGCTCGTCGGCAACGGCCCTTCTCCGGTTTGCTGGCTCGTGGCGCGAAACGCGGGCCAGGCGCGCCTGAGGTCCACCCCC
The DNA here is from genome assembly GCA_049697655.1 of Anaerolineae bacterium. Classification (GTDB taxonomy): domain Bacteria; phylum Chloroflexota; class Anaerolineae; order UBA7937; family B3-Chlor; genus JAUVXJ01. Next base: position 2,187 of record JBAVWD010000516.1, read on the forward strand.
TACTGGACACCCCCATCCAAGGGGGAGGAGCGTTACCGCCACCCGCAAAGCCTCGCCACGCCCGCGAGCATCCATTCCAAGAACCGGCTTCAGCCGGTTTCACAACCAGTAGCGCTGGACTTCAGTGCGGCGCCACACGCGGTCCTCCAACATAGGAGTCACCGAGCTCCCATCCTGTCGGAGCGGTTACTAGGACGCCTCACAGCCTTAACAGAGCATCCTGAGTAGGTGCCGAACGAAGCGAGGCACCGTATCGAAGGACGCGGCGGCCTCCCAATGTCCTTAATCTCACCCACCCGCACGCTTCGATACGGCCTTCGGCCTATCCTTCGACCCTGCTCAGGACGCGGCTCAGCATGCTGATCTGAGACACCCCAAGGGGTAGCGAGTGCCAACAAGCCCCAGAACCGGCTTCAGCCGGTTTCACAACCCATGGCGCTGGACTTCACCCCGGCGCCACCATCCTCGCGCGGTTCTCTCCGGGGTGTAGCCGCACGGCATGCCGTGCGGTTACCGGTTGTCCCCTGGTCGCTCCGTCACCCCAATCAACAGCCACACCACCGCGCACAGGGCAGTGGCTCTGCCTACTCCTATGCCTCGCTCCACTCCTCGAGGATATCGATGTTCCGCTTGGCCAGTTCGGCCACGAACTCGGTGTACACGTCTCCCTTGATGGCGTCCTCGGGAGCCACAATACCCGTCTCCTTGATCAGGCCCCTGCCGAGGAACCTGGCCGTGATGGCACAGGGGAACCCCGTCACCCTCTGCATGGAGGAGAAGCCCAACTCCGTGTCTGCCTCGTCCCACATGTAGTAGTTCACACGAACCTGCTTGCCGCCCTTGATGCCCGTAAGCGTGTTGTACATCACGCAGACGTCCGTCTCCCCCTCCTCAGGTTGCAGCCGGGGCGTGATCAGGGAGAGCAGTAATTCGCGGGGCACTATCTTCTGGCCCTCGAAGTCGACGGCGTCCAGGTCCAGTAGCCCACACTCCTTGAGCGTGTCTACTCCGTCGAAGTGGCCGGGCCAGCGCACCGTCTTCTCGGCGAACTCCTTCAACTCCGGCCTGGTGAAGATGAAGCTGGGCATGCCTGGCGTCACCGCGCACTCCAGTTCCTCGTTCACGCCGAACTTGTCGAACTTGAACCGCTCGCGATCGATGAGGGCTGGCACCTCCACCACCTCTCCACCCTTCACCACGTTGAGCTTGACCATGTACTCCCGCAGCACGTGTTCGAAGGCCCAGGTGATCATATACCTGAGGGGGTGCTTCCGGGCCGCTTCCTTGGAGGGAATGCCTCCCACCCTGGCCACCGCTGTCTCCACCTCATCCAGCTTCCTGATGCCCTCGCCCACGGTGACGTTGCTCAAACCAGGGGCGAAGCCCATGCCGTCCACGAAGGTCACGCCGTTCTTGATGGCCGTCTCGTGGATCCAGTCGCCGTACTCATCAAGGCTTTTGCCCTGGGGCAGCATCAAACCCTCGGT